>CALLJA010000547.1 GCA_938008865.1 uncultured Anaerolineales bacterium | reverse complement strand
GCGCGTAATACAGCGGCGCGTGGCTGCCCTTGCGCGGGAAGCCGACGGGCAGTTTTCCGCCAGGGACCGCGTCGCCAAACAGGATGTCAGCCACGGCATTGCCGCCCTCGGTGCCAGGTTCCCAGGCTTCGAGGATGGCGGGGATGTTCTCGGCGGCCCAGTTGATGCTCAACGGGCGGCCGTTCAGCAGCACCAGCACGACAGGTTTGCCCAGCGCCGCGACGGCTTTGAGCAATTCCTCTTGGCGGCCTGGCAGGTCGAGCGAGGCACGAGAGGCGGCCTCACCCGACATCAGGTCGGTCTCGCCCAGCACCATGATGACCTGGTCCGCGGCGCGGGCGGTCTCGACGGCAGCCTGGAAGGCGGCGTCTGATTCCTCTTGCGTTTGAGCGGGCTTGCTGGCCTGTCCCGCCATCATGGTCTCGAACCACGACGGGATGTCGCGGCGGATCTCAGGGCCAGAGGCATAGGTCACTTCAGCGTTCGGCAGCTTGGCGCGGATGCCCGCCAGCACGGTCACGGCGGCAGGCGTGTGGCCGAAGACCATCCACGAGCCTTCGGTGGCCTGCATCGAATCCGCCAGCGGACCGATGACCGCCACCTTTTGGACGTCCTTCTTCAGCGGGAGCAATCCGCCCTCGTTCCTGAGCAGCACCATCGAGCGCTGCGCCGCCCAGCGCGAAGCCTCGCGGTGGTCGGGGCGGGCGATGACCTGCTCCAGCAGACCTTCGTCCACGTAGGGACGCTCGAACAGCCCCATCCGAACCTTGAGCGCCAGGATCGGGCGGACCAGTTCTTCGATCTCCGCCACCGTGAGGTCACCCTTGGCAACCAGGTCGGCGGCGTTTTCTGTATAGGTGTAGCTCGACATGTCCATGTTGAGGCCAGCTTTGAGGCCGCGCAGGGCGGCGTCGCGGCGGTCTTTGGCGTGGCCCTGGATGACCAGGTTGCCGACCGCGAAGGCGTCCGAAACCACGAAGCCCTCGAAGCCCCATTCCTCGCGCAGCACCTGACGCAGCAGCCAGCGGTTGCCGCTGGCCGGGACATCGTTCAGGTCCATGTAGGCGCTCATGAAGGTGGCCACGCCCGCGTCGACGGCGGCCTTGAAGGGCGGCAGGACGGTGTTGCGCAGTTGCGTCTCAGAGATGTAGGCGGGATCGTAGTCGCGGCCCGCATCCGAATAGCCGTAGCCTGCGAAGTGCTTGGCGCAGGCTAGCACGCGCTCGGGGTCGGCCAGGTCGTCCCCCTGGAATCCGCGCACCTGGGCGGCGGCCATCGCCGCGCCGAGGAACGGGTCCTCGCCCGCGCCTTCCACGATGCGGCCCCAGCGGGCGTCGCGGCAGATGTCGAGCATCGGGCCAAAGGTCCAGTGCAGGCCTGCGGCGCGCGCTTCCCGGGCCGCCACGGCCTGCGATTTCTCGGGCACGTTCGGGTCCCAAGAGGCGGCCATCGCCAGCGGCACAGGGAAGATGGTGCGGTAACCGTGGATCACATCCAGCGCGAACAGCAGCGGGATGCCCGACGGGCTTTCCTCGACGGCGACCTTTTGCAGTTCGTTGAATTTCTTCGTGTCGTTGAGCCACAGCACGGACCCCGCTCCGCCTTTGCGGATCTGGTCCTCGGCCTTTGGCCCCGGAGCAAACTCCGCCCCGCCGACCTGGTTGAGTTGCCCGACTTTTTCTTCGAGGCTCATTTTGGCCAGCAGTGCATCGACCCGTTTAGTGACTTCCGCTTCCGACAGGGCGGATGTCGTTCCAGACTTCTTTGTTTTTTTCATGAAAAAACTCCTTTTGAGGGTTGTCGATTATTGAGCGGATGGCTCATTGGATGTCAATGCCGTTGCGGCTTGCGAATTCGAATACTTTGCAGCCAGCAGATACAGACCGAGCAGCCCCGCATACACCGCCAGCAGGCAGGCCGGGATGATCTCCAGCGAGACCTGGCGGGCAAAGACGCCCATCAGCCCGGGGATGATGGCCGTTCCCAGTCCCGCCGCCGCCATTTGCATGCCGATGGTGTTGGCGGCGAAATGGTCGCCCACCCGCGTGCTGGTGCCCGACATCATGGCAGGGAAAATAGGCGCGATGGAAAAGCCGATCAGCGTCACCGCCAGCAGGTTGACGGCCTCGGACGGATTCCAGACCAGCAGCAGCGCCCCCGCGATGGCCCCCACCAGGCCGCCCGTCACCAGGCGAGTGACCCCCGTCCGCTTGGCGAACAACCCCGCCACAATACGTCCGATGGTGAAGGTGCCCCAGTAACTGCCCGCCCAGAGGCCCGCCGCCGTCGGGTCCACGCCGCGCGACTCGGTCAACAGGGTATAGACCCAGGTGCCCAAAGTGGCTTCGCCGCCCACGTACATCAGGAACAGGCTCACGCTCAACCACACCCGGGGCTGGCGGAAGGTTTCGCTCATGGGCGTCTTGTAGTCGGTCAGGCGTTTTGTCTCTTCCTTTTCTGAAGAGGAAGCCTTCTTCTGATTCCACATGGCCAGGGTCAACGTAAAGCAGACGGCCAGGGCCAGTTGAAACCCGCCGACGATCTGATAGCCTGTGTGCCATGTGTTCTGGGTGGTCAACCCGAGGGTCATGATGATTGGGCCAAGCGTGATGCCGATGCCCCAACTGGCGTGCAGCCATTGCATCAGGCCCTCGCTGAAATGTGCCGCGACGTAGGTGTTCAGGCCCGCGTCAATAGCGCCCGCCCCCAGGCCTGCCACCACGCCCAACAGGACCATCATCCACCACTGGGGGACAAGCGTGTAGCCGATCAGCGCAGCGCCTGTCATCGCGCAGCTAATCGCCAGCACCCTGCCGACCCCGATGCGCGATACCACAGGTCCGCTGGCGAAACTGGAGGTCATGTAGCCGATCACGGACGCCGTCAGCAGCATCCCGATGGCATCCAAAGGAATGGAAAACCCGTTCCGAATGGACGGCCAGGCCACTCCCAGCAAGCCGTCGGGCATCCCCAGCCCGATGAAAGCCACGTACGCCAAAAGAACCAGTCCGATTTGCGGATATTGCCTGACCTTGGCCCAGATGTTCATGGATGCGAGTTCCTTTTCCAGTGGGGGATTGATTTGTGAAAACTTGTCGGATCGAGGGTATTGTATACCAAAAACTTACCTAATACAAGGTAAGTAAGTTTTGGGGTACAATAAATATATGAAAAATATGCAGCCTCCCCGACGCACCCAGGCAGAACGGACTCGCGCCAGCCGCGAGAAGATCATCCGCTCGGCCACGGAGACCTTTGCCCAGAAGGGATTCCGTGGCGCGAAGATGGCCGACATCGCCAAAGCCGCCGACCTGACCGAGCCCGGGCTACTGCATCATTTTCCCAGCAAGACCCGCCTGCTGATGGAAGTACTCAAGGAACGCGACCGCGTCGACAGTGAGCGGATGCAGGTCACTCTGCAAAAGAACGGATACCGCTTTCTGGATGCGCAAGTCGAACTGGTCGAACACAATCAGACCGTGCCGGGGCTGGTGCAGTTGTTCAACCTGCTTGTCGCGGAGAGCATTTCCCCCGACCATCCCGCGCACGAGTTCTTCATCGAACGCTATCAGCGCGAACGCGGACAGTGTGTCCAGGCCATTGTGTTGGCGCAGCAGAATGGGGAAGTGCGGTCGGACTTGTCCGCCGAGACGCTGGCAGTGTTGCTCTTTGCCATGATGGACGGCTTGCAGGTGCAATGGCTGATGGAGCCCGACAAGATCGACATGGCGGGATTGTTTCGCGTGATGACGAATCTGCTGAAGGAGGGGATGGGAAGATGAATGTCCAAAAGGATCGACAAAAAAGCAAAACTCGGAAGCCATTCAGACTTCCGAGTTTTTATTTCGGCAGGTAATACTCCACCACCAGCACCGGGCGGGAGGCGGGCGTGACCGCATCCGCGCTGTAGACCTTGAGCGTGTCGGCGGACAGGTCGTCGTTGTCATCCAGTTGGAAGCGCAGACGGAATTGCGTCTGGCCCGTCGCGTTGATGAATTGCAGGGCGGGTTCACCCAACAGCGACGAGAGCCAGTTGTCGGCGGCGGGGCTCGAGATCACGCCCGCCGCGTCCAGGCTGGCGGGGGATTGGAAGTCGGCCACTTCGAGCACGCTGCGGCCAAAGGTCCCGCCTTTGATATCCACGAGCAGGTTCTGGTGGGTCAGGAACGGGCTGGCGCCCGTCACGCTCAGCAGCTTGACCTTGAGCGTGGCCCGCACGATGACCGCCTCATCGGGCAGGGGCGAGGTGTCGAAGTCGAGGATGGCCCGAAACTGGCGGTCCTCGGCGTTGTCGCCCAGATAGAAGGTGGCGGAAGTGGCGTCGATGCCGCCGCCGATATTACCGTTCTCGCCCGATTCGATCACGTAGCCGTCGTTGGCCTTATTGGATGTGAAGGTGACCGAGACCAGGTTGATGGGCGCGGATTTGATGACCGCATAGGCCTCGCCCACGGAAAAATCGCCGTTGCCTGTCCCTGTGCCCCCGAGCGGGGTACCCGCCGAGTCGACGATGCTGTCGTCGTCCTGGACCTTGAGGCTGATGCCGCCATCCTGGCTGCCCGTGTCCACGCGGACGGTGTACTCGGCCCCCGCGCCACCCACCTCGGCCACGGATGCGCCCGTCAGGCTCCCGCTGGTCGAGAGGGCGAAGTCGCCCGCGTCCACGCCGCTGACGGATTCCGAGAACTTGACCGCGAACGTTACGCTGGCGGCATCTGTGGGATTCTGGTCCACGCGCAGGATGGATGTGACCGTGGGCGCGCGGTCGAAGGCCGATTCGACCGCCCCGAGGTCGGGCGCGTTGCCCTGGTAATCCTCGTTGATGCCTGGCAGCAGCACGCCGCGGTCCACGTTGGGGCTGGCGGCTTGCAGGCTGAAATCGCCGCCCGTCGGGTTGACGAAGCCGGGCGCGGCGTCGTGTCCGTTACATTCCAGGGTGGTGGCTGAGCATACTTCCGCAAGGGTGTTGTAGGGCACCTTCTCCCACTTGAAGCGCGGGCCGTCGGCGCGGGTGGTGTACCAGTTGTCGTAATCCCAACTGTGGCCCGTCAGCCCCGTGACGGGGCTCTCGAAGGCGTAGCCGTTGCCCTGGAAGATGTTGTTGCGCAGGATCACGTTGTGCATGGCGCGGATCACGCTCATGGCGTTCAGGTCTTTTGCGCTGGTCCAGGCGGTGTTGTGGTAGATCAGCACCAGCCCGTCGGAGGCCAGGTCCCATTTGAAACTGGTGCTGGTGAAGTTGGTGATCTGTGAGCGCAGCACCCACACCGGTCCCTGTGTGATGGGCGCCAGCGAAACGCCGACGAAGGCCGAGTCGATCAGGTTGTCGCGGAAGCGGTGGTTGACGCAGGCGCCCTCGGGTTCGAGCGCGTCGTCGCTGATGTGGTGGATGCGGTTGTCATAGATGTCGGCATCCAGCGCAAGGGCGTAATTCTCGATTGCCGACGAGGCCGAAGAGCCCGTGTAGATGCCGTTGAAGAAATGATGCAGTTCGTTGCCGCGCAGGATGGCCCCGATGTGCCCGCGCAGGACGATGGCTGTGCCCTCCATCGTCGAGCCTTTGACCGCCGCCCACGGCCACTCGTTGACGGGCGGGTCGGAAATCTGGTTGAACTCGATACGCGTATCGTTGCCCTGGGCCTCGCTGCCGTTCCAGTTGACGTACACGCCCAACTGCATGTTGTGGATGTTATTCCTGCGCACCACCAGGTGCGAGGCGTTCTTCGCGCACACGCCGCAGCCGTCGGTCACGCCGTAGTAGCGCATCTCGAAGCCCTCGATCCAGATCCAGTCGCGGCCGATCACGTCGAAGGCATGGTTGTAGCGGGGAATCTGCCAGGTGTGTTTCGAGGGATCATCCAGGCTGCGGACGTAGAGTCGGCTGCTGTTGGGCTTCATGTACCAGCCTTCGCTCATGGCCACGTTGTTGTGGCCGCGTCCGTCGCTGATGCCTTTCAGGTTATCGTACATATAAAAGCGCTGGCCATCGCGCGCCAGGTACTTGGCGTAGGGCGCGCCCGTGTACCAGACCTTGCCCTTGCGGTACGGCTTCCACACGTCGCCGCTGATGATTTGTGAGCCGTCGAGGATGGCGCCGCTGCCCTCGGCCTTGACCTGGATCCACTTGCCCTCCTCGCCCGAGGCGGGGAAACTGACCGACTCGCGGTACACGCCGTCGGCCACCAGCACTTGTGTCCCGGGCGCCGCGCGGTTGACACCCTCCTGGATGGTCTTGAACGGCCTGGACTTCGAGCCGTCTCCGCCCGCTGCGGCATCATCGTCCACGTACAGGATTCCCGCGGGGACGAACTGCAGCTCCTCGGGCTGGGTTGTAACCGAGCCGCTGATCTCCGTCGCCCCATCCGTGACCTTGATGTTGTATTGCGTGGAAGGCGCCAGCCCAAACAGGCTGCCGACCAGGCGCGTGTTGTTGCTGAGCAGCATGGGGTGGGCCGCGCGCCAGTCTGTTTCGCCGCTCTTTTGGTACATCAGCGTGGCGGTCTTCGGCAGGCCTGTCCCGCTGACGAGCACGCCGACCGTCTCGATGTTGGCGACCAGGTCGAGCCTGGTGAAGGCGGCCGCGCCCGCCGCCTGCGCGGAGGTCCCGGGCAGGAATCCCAGTAACAGCGCCGCCAGCAGCAGCACGGTCACAAGATGGGAGAGGATGTTCGAGGATTTGGAACGCATAGTTTCCTTCTCTTGGAGTCCCCGCGGCCTGCTTCGGGGAGGGTCTGGCTTGGGAATAAAGACAGAAAATTTTGCCCCGCTAGTCAATAATGATTCGATTATAAAACAAAAGGTCACGCTTCACGCGTGACCTTCAGGTACTAACCGTACAGTTCCCGTCTGAAGAACTCAGGCAATGCAAAGGCGGCCTGGTGCATCTCAGGGTTGATGTAATTGTTCACGCCCGGGGGCAGGGGTGTCTTCAATCCATTCTGCCAGGGCGTATCCGAGACGTACATGAAGCCGATGCCGCCGCCCGGGTAGGTGGGGATTTGCGCATAGTAGTATGCGGGATTCTTCGTCAGCGCCCTGGCCGACTGGTAGATTTGCTGGATGAGCGTCGTGTCGAAATAAGGCTGCTCACACTGCGTGGACGCGGCTCCGCCCGGGGCCAGGGCGCGCACCATCAGCTTGTAAAACTCATCCGAGAACAGGCGCTCGGCCATGCCGATGGGATCGGTGGTGTCCGAGATGATAACGTCGAACTGGCCCGGGTTTTCCTCCAGGTAGCCGAAGGCGTCCCGCACCAGCAGCGTGGTGCGCGGGTCGGACCACGGGTCGCCGAAGGCGGGAAAGAACTGGCGCGCGAGGTCCACCACGCGCTGATCCAACTCGCATACCACGGCCTGCTCCACCGACGGATAGCGCAGCACCTGTTGGAGCGATCCGCCGTCCCCGCCGCCGACGATCAGCACGCGCTTGGGCTGTCCGACCGCCAGCATCGGCACGTGGACGATCATCTCGTGGTAGCCCATGTTGTCGCGCTCGGTCAGTTGGATGATGCCATCCAGGATCATGGCGTTGCCGAAGAATTCGGTCTCCACGACTTGCAAGTGCTGATATTGCGTCTGCTCGTCGGCCAGCACGCGCTTCACGCGGATGCCTTTGCGGTAGTACGGGTGCAGTTCTTCCGTGAACCAGATGCTCATGTGCCTCCTAGATTGCCACAGGCAGGCGGGTCTCAATCTCCGCGTCGCGGTCCAGCTTGCGCAGGCTGAAGTTGTCAGCCCCGAGCGCATCCTTGATCTGCTGGATCAGCGGCAGGAGGTCTTTGCCAATGGCGCAGGTGAACAGGTCAATGGCGCAATAATTGTATTCGGGCCAGGCATGCAAACTTGCATGCGACTCTGCGAGGAGCAAAAAACAGGTAAAGCCATGCGGGCTGAACTTGTAGAAGCCCTCATCCACAACCGTCAAGCCGCTTTGGCGGACGGCTTGCGCAAACAGCGAGTATGCCAACTCGCCATCCATGAGGATCTCATGGTTGCAGTTGGAGAGATCGAAAATATAGTGCTCTCCAAGTTTCAAAGTCGCGTTCACTCACACCTCCAGGGTTAAAATATAAAGAACCCATCCAGGAACATGATCTTCCCATTTCAACCCGATCCGCAAGATGTTGGCCTCGCGTAACGAATGAAACCGTTCCTGAATAGACTCTTGTGGGGGCAGTTATACTATGTCCTGCCAGAATGTCAATCTTTTTGTGAATCGAATCTCAACTCACGCGCCCCGCGCTGGAGGTTTAGTCAAATTTTCGCGCGGCCTTGCGTGCCAGCAGGCGGACCAGCCGACCAAGGATCCGCGCGCGGTGGACAACCTGCCCGTACCAACCCGTGGACCCGGGCCTGATTCCGTAATACAGCCTGAGCCACCACTCCGAGGGGGAGCGGAACGTCTGCGCGAGGAAGCGGGCCAGCCCTCTCTGCCGCGCTTGCGCAAACTTCTCTTGTGGCCAGCCCTGCGGATATCGATCCACGCCCGCGGGCGGCTGGCTAGGTTCAATGGGGATTATGCCGCGCAAGGTTTCAGGCAGCGGTGTGAGGCTGTAGAAGACATCCAGCCGTTGCAGCAACTGCGTGTGACGTGACCAGTCGATGCTTTTTGCGTGCCGCTCGGCCAGGCTGAGGATGTCGGAAATCCACTTGAGCGGCAGCGGCTTGTCGGTCCGCGCTTCGAAGAGATGACGCGTGAAATGCCGCGAGAGGTATTCAAGGTTGTCCATCGGCGCGGGGATGAGGACCGTGCCGCCCTCCACTTGGATTGCCTGCGGCGGAGAGGTGAAGCCTGCAAACTCATCGTCGCGTTGGCGCGGATCATAATGGTGCAATTCCACGTGAACGCGCAGTCCGTCGTGCAGGGGCGAGTCGACCGTCAGTTCTTTGGAAGCAGGCCCATCGTCGAGGGGCAGGGGCGGCGTGGAAAATCCCGCCGCGCGGAGCAGGTCCAGCGCGGGACGAATCTGGTCGCGTCGGAGAATCAAGTCCAGGTCGCTGACGGGGCGCAGGGCTGGGTCGGGGTAGAGACTGTAGGCCAGGCCGAGGCCCTTTAGCACCAGCGGATGAATGTCCGCCGTTTGAAGCAATGCAACGATCTCAATCAGCACCCGCGCGTGGACCTGATTGTTGCGGCGGTGGCGCAGGTATAACCCCTTGAGCGTGCGCGCCACATCGGCGAGAATCTCCACGCCCGACTGCTGGATGTGATGCCAGAGCAGCGGCGCCATCCCGTGGATTTCGGCCTGGGGGATCAATTCCTGCCAGTCGTTGAAGTTTGCAAGCTGGCGCGCGAGTTCAGCATAGAGCGCGTCATGGCCCGAGGCGTGCGCGCACAGCGCGAGCAGGCGATAACAGGCTAGTCCGCGAGCGTTTGCTGAATCCATGCGGCGGCGCTTTCAAGGTCGGAATAGGTGAGCTGCCAGGCGCGGACCTGCTTCACCAGGCGCGAGGCGGCGGCCAGGCCGCCATCGGGAAAGTTACGCGCGTTGACCAGCCCTTGCAGCAGGCGGAAGAGCGCGTCGGCGGGCTTGAGCGGCTTGGTGTGCAACTCTGTGTTGGGAATGTAATGGGGGAAGATCAGGGTATGTGGCATCGCGAGCGGACATACGTCCGCTCCGAACAGGATTGGGTCGATCCAGGTCGTGCCGTCGGCAAATTGCAAAAAACCTTCGGCAGGCGGACTCGCCAACCATTTTTGCAAGACGAAGGCCGATCCGCGTTTGAGGACGATCGAACGCGGCAGGCCGCTGATTTGCTCCCCTTCGAGGCAAATGACCTCGTCGGTCAGGTAGCCGAGGCCATGAGCGGCCAGCCAGGCCGTCAATGTGGATTTGCCGCTGCCGCTTTCACCGCACAGGATCAAGCCTCGGTTCAAGTGGGCAAGCGCTGCGGCGTGAATCACGGGTCCGAGGCGGGCGGCTCCGTTCAGGCGCGGAATGGCGTCCTGCATCAAATGGAAGAGTGCCTGCTCGCGGCCCAGGCTGGAAAACAAGTCACCCCCGTCCAGCGAGACGTTGAAACGTGACTCGCCAGAGGGGGTGATCGTGTAATGCGCTGTGATGAAGTCCGCGCCGCCGAGACAGTGCTTGAAATGCGCCTTAAGCAGAGTCAGGAGGTCGGCTGGCCCGTCGAAGCGGATGCTGCTGCCGCCGAAGCGGATTGTGAACCCGTCGGCGGGCACGCTCACCCCGCCTTCAGCGCGCCGCGCTCCACGAGGAGTTGAACGGCCTCGGGCACGTCCCTGCGGATGTCGTCTTGCGATTCGGGATAGGCCTCGCACAGCAGGGTCACGATGTCTTCCACGCTGCGCGCGCCGTCGCATAATTGCCAGATCAACGCGGCGGTCGGGTTGCTGTAGATGATCAGATTGCGGGCGGGGTGGAGCAAAATAGTTTCCCCGTCGAGGGTCTCCAGGTGGAATCCTTCGACGGGGGA
>CALLJA010000546.1 GCA_938008865.1 uncultured Anaerolineales bacterium | reverse complement strand
AGTTGATCCCCGAGCAGTCCACCGCCGCGATCATCGTCCCCCACAAGGACGCCAAATACTACAGCGTAGGCGAGAGCAGGGTTGAGCAACTTATGAGATAGGTCGTGGGGCGGAATGGCATTCCGCCAAAACTGTTGATAAAAAGAGAAAATGGGATACCATCCCGCTCCACGAAAACATGGAATATATCGTGGGGCAGAATGGCATTCTGCCAAAACTGTTGATAAAAAGAGAAAGCGGGATACCATCCCGCTCCACAAAAACATGGAACATATCGTGGGACAGAATGGTATTCTGCCAGAGTTTCTGATAAAAGGAGAGGGCAGGATGGCATCCTGCCCCACAAGAAAACATGGGTCACCTTCGGTTCAGAGAATATTATCGCAGGCGATTACCGCATATCCAAATTGCGGGTTCGACGTACTTTGTCACTTTCCGCTTGATAAATTCTCTTCCAAAGGAAGCTCTTGAAAAACTGGCAACTGAGTCCGAAAGAATCAAAAAACTTTCGCCCGACAAGATCGACCTTGAGCAACGCCGTTGGTTTGGACACTTTGATGATTATCTTGATCGGGTTTTGTGTGGTGATTCTCACCTGAAGAATGAACAGGTGGCAGAGCTTATATCAGAAGCCCTTCATTATCGCGATGGCAAGGTTTACACTCTGGAAGCCTTTTGTTTGATGCCCAATCATGGTCATGTCGTATGTACGCCGCTGGCAAAGGAAAACGATACCTTTTATAGTCTGGGCGAAATTTTCCAATCGCTCAAACGCCATACAGCCAGACAATCTAATCTTGTATTGGGCAGGTCAGGCGCGTTCTGGCAGGACGAAAGTTATGATCACATTGTTCGCGATGAGGCCGAACTGGAACGTATCATCAAATATGTGATCTATAATCCAGTCAAAGTTGGCCTCGTCGATGAGTGGACAAAATGGAAATGGACGTATTGCAAATATGACTTCTAACGTGGGGCGGAATAGCATTCCGCCAACAAGAAGCGGGATACCATCCCGCTCCACATTCATCGCATTCGCATTCATAGCCCTGCTCGGCCTGCTGGTCACGCGCCAGTTCGGCGAGTCGTGGGACGAACTCAAGTTCTACAAGTATGCCGACAGCGCCTTGCAGGCGTACGTCACCTGGCCCACGACAGGCGCGATCCCGCTGACGGGCAACACCTACGACAACTACGGTCCCGCGTATGTGATGGCTGTGGCGTTGGGCGCGCGCGCCTTGCAGCCCCTCCTCGGCTGGAGCATCTCGGACTTGCGGCACCTGCTGTATTTCTTCACCTACCTGGCGGGCATCTGGGCCTTTCATGAACTCGGCAAACGCTGGCTGTCTCCCATCGCGGCGCTCGGTGCGACGTTGCTGTTCGCCACGCAGCCGCTCTTCGTCGGTCACGCCTTCATCAGCCCGAAGGACATTCCCTTCCTCGCGTTCTTTCTTCTTTCTTTACACTTTGGATTGAGACTCTTCGACATGCTCGAACCGATCTCCCTACACAGACTCTCCCTCCGCTCCAGGCGGACTCTGCTGACCCTCACCGCCCTGTGGCTTGTCTCCGTCATCGGACTCATCGCCGCCACGGACGCTGTCCACGCGCTGCTGACGAACATGGTCCAGGCTGCGGCAGCAGGCCAACCCAACCTCATTGCGCGCGTCGCCTCGGACATTCACACTGCCGACCCACAGATTTACATTCAGAAATTCTTCACGCTCTTCATTCAAGTCCGCGCTGCTTACGTTATTCTTTCTACCATTCTCATCGCGTTCCTTTATCGCAAACTCCTCCCCACCGCTTTCCACTTTCTAGCCGCCATCGCTCCCGCTGCCATCCTGCTTGGCCTCACCATCTGCATCCGCATCCTCGGTCCGCTGGCGGGATTGCTCGTGGCGTTGTATGCGTTCCAGAAGAAAGGCAAACAGGCCATTACGCCGCTGATCGTTTATGCGCTCCTCGCGCTGGCCACCATGTATGCGACCTGGCCATACCTGTGGCCGAATCCGCTGGGACATTTGATCGAGAGCGTGGTGGTGATGGCGAAATATCCCTGGCAGGGACAGGTGCTCTTCGACGGCGCGCTCTACGCCTCGACCGAGCTTCCACGTTCGTACCTGCCCGTGCTGCTGGGCATCCAATTGACGGAACCCGTCTGGGTGTTGTTCTTCGTCGGTTTGGTGGTGGCAATTGTCGGGGCGAAGGAGAAGCGGGATCTGCTCATCGTGACGTTGATCTGGTTCATCCTGCCGACGCTGGGATTCATCGCTGCGCGTTCGCCGCTGTACGATAACTTCCGCCAGGTGTTCTTCATCCTGCCCCCCGTCTTCTGGATGGCGGGCATCGCGTTCGAGAAGGTCAAGAAGCCTGCGCTGCAAATCGCGCTGATTGTCCTGTGCCTGTTGTCTGGCGTGGTGGACGGCCTGCGCCTGCATCCGTATGAGTACATTTATTACAACCGCTTCATCGGCGGCGTGGACGGCGCCTTCCGCAAGTTCGAACTGGATTACTGGGGTACGTCGTATCGCGAGGCATCCGAGTGGTTGAACGAGAACGCGCGGACGAATGCCATCATCTGGGTGGATGGGCCC
>CALLJA010000545.1 GCA_938008865.1 uncultured Anaerolineales bacterium | reverse complement strand
CCGCCAAGCTGCACGGCGCGTTTCAACTGGGTCATAAACTCCTCATTCGTTTCGGCGATCAAACAAGAACGATATTTCCTGCACTCGCGCAGGTCGGTGCTGACAATCGGTTTACGTGCGGCCATATACTCGAAGATCTTGACGGGCGAAACAGCCTGGGTCAGGTCAGTTTTGCGGAAAGGCAGGATGGCCACATCGTACCAGGCCGCATAAGCGTTCAACTCGAAATAGGATTTGCTGCCCAGGAAATGCACATGCGGGTGCGCCTTCAACCCGCTCCTGGGAAGTTCGTCGTCGTGCTCGTGGCCGATCAACACCAGTTCGTAACTGCCTTCATCGGCGATCATGCGCAGCAGGTCGTAATCGGTCCACTTGGCCAGCGCACCGTGATATCCCACGAGCGTGCGCCCGCTCAGGGCGGGTTTGAGGTCCTCGGGCGGATTCCCCTTCGGGATGCGCCAGTGGTCCACGTCCACGCCATTGGTACTCAGGATGCAATTCCGCGAGCGATAGCGCTGGACTTCCTCGAACAACTGGTCGGAGGTGGCTACCACGGTTACGCGCTCGTCCCGCAGAATAGCCTCGTGCCGACGGTGGACCAGTTCTGGGACGTTGCCTGTGATCTCGGGGCTGATCTCGTCGATATATTCGTACACCACCTTGAAACCGCGCCGCAGGAAATCCTGCACCTGCTCGGCGGTGGTCACCAGGTCGATGGATTGGATGCGCAGGACAACGGCCTGTTCGGCGGCGCGTTTTTCGAGCGCGGTCAGCACGCGCGAAGTGACAGCCTCATCAGTGGCCTTGAAAACCAGCAGGTTCTTCTTCACTTCCTGGTACACGAAGATATCCTTGTCCACGGTGGGATGCCCGCCGTAAAGCGCCAACCCGCCCATCCTGGCAACCTGCAGCGAAACGTGCTGGAAACGCTGGAACAACAGCGTGTTCCAGCCCATCGGCACGTGGAAGATATCGAAGAAGCCCGTGTGAGCGGCGATCTTGCGTTCCAACTCGCGCAGTTCGCGCTCATAGCGGTCCTTGAACAGCCGCTTCTTAATCGGGTAGGCCAGGCGGATGCCGATGATGGAAAAGCCGCGCAGCATGGCCTTGAAGAATCCGTGCCTGCGCACCGCCTCGCGGATGCGCCCGAGGATCTCGCGCGGCTTGCGATATATCCACCTGAACGCGCGTTCGCGCAGCCCGCCGGGCGGCAACAGTATGACACGCAATTTACGCAGCAACAACGCCGCCTTGTACACACGGCTGCCAGTGATCTCATCTTTCAACTGACGCTCGTAGGCCACCTGCCAGGTCAGGTAATCGATGGAATGCCTGTCAACAGCGGCCTGTTCCGTCATGGCAGCGACCTGCGCTAACAGAGCCTCGATGCGCGCGTCTAAATCCACAATGTGCGCGTCTAAATCCACAATGTGCGCGTCCAGTTCTTCTGTGTGTTTGTCCCTGCCCGCCAAATTGACAGTCTGCTGAACCAGCAGGCTGCGCAGGCTGTTAACGCCGATGACCGTTTCCTCGTGTTTGACCTCACCGTCCAACAACTTCAGGGCCAGGATGGTATTTTCCCCGGCCAGAAGTCTGGCCTGCTGCGCGCTTTCCATTAAAGCCGATCGGATCTGCGCGCGCCGCTGCCAAACCGCATCGAGGGTGGAGGTCAATTGGCCGGTATCCATGCCTTGCAGATCTTGCGTGTACCCGCTCAGGCCCAGGGCGCGCATAAAATTATGGACCTTGGGGTCATAGGCCAGCGCCACGGCGGGCACACCCGCACTGGTCGCAAAGACCAGCGAATGCAGGCGCATCCCCACAAGCATGGCGCAGCGCGAGATCAGCCCCGCTGTAATCGCTGGAGCGTGCGTGACCGCGACGGCATGGACCTTATCCTTCGTCTCCATCATGTCGATCACTTCGAGGGCGACGACATGGTCGTTCTCCAACTCGTATTCTCCGACCTGCAGCGGGATGAACACCACCCGGGCCTGATTCCGCGCGAGGAATTGGTCCAGCGCCGAGGCCAGTTCCCGCTTCCAGGCTGTGGACTTTTCGCCCTCGGTCCAATTGCGCAGGCAGACGCCGAGAATGGGCTGCCCGTCCAAGTCCACACCCGCGGCTGAAAAGATGGCAGCCGAATCCCCCGCTTCGGGGATCAGGGTCAGGCCCGGGTCGGGTTTCACTTCCACCGTTTCGACGGAGACGCCCAAAGCGGCCAGCAGCGCCAAAGACTCGGAGTCACGCACGGTGGCCGCATCCGCCAGGTCGAAGGCTAGTTTGGTCCACTTTTTGCCTTCCTCGGTCAGCAGCGGACCCACGCCCACCGAGTAGATCATGAACGGCTTTTGGTAGAGGTGGGCCAACAGGGCGATGCTGCTGTAATAGGAAATGCCCCAGTGGAATTGCGTCAGGTGCGAATCGGCGGGCATGCCCCAGTAATCCTGGAAGATGCCGCCGCCGCCAAGCACGATCAGGTCGCTCTGCTGGGCGGCCGACAGCATGGCTCGCACATCCTTCCAATGCACCGCGCGGACGCCATGCTCGGCCTGAGTGCGCTCGGGATGCGAGGAGAACACGATGAAATCCAAATCATTGCGTTGCTTTCGGAACCCCGCCAGCATGGCGCTGAGGATGGCCTCGTCGCCGATGTTATCGAACCCGTAATACCCCGCAATCAGGATGATTTTTGCCTGTTGTTCGCTCACGCTTCGATTCTGCCTCTCGCTGGGAATATGCCCGATAATAACATGGAAAATCCGCGCGCGGGCCG
>CALLJA010000544.1 GCA_938008865.1 uncultured Anaerolineales bacterium | reverse complement strand
CGGAAGAACTACCATGTATCAGCCAAAGGAGAGAGAGACATGCAAATTGATGTGATCGGCGTCCCAATCGACCTCGGTGCAGGCCGCCGCGGCGTGGATATGGGCCCCAGCGCCATCCGTTACGCCCACCTGCAAAACAGCCTGGCCGACCTCGGCTACGAGGTCCGCGACGAGGGCAATATCGACGTGCCCATTGCCGAAATGTGCTCCATCACCGACCCCAAACTCAAGTACATCGACTGCATCATCCCGATGGGACGCCGCATTTCGGGCGCCGTCTCCACCAGCGTGCAGGGCGGGCGCTTCCCGCTCGTACTGGGCGGCGACCACAGTCTGTCGGTCGGCTCGGTACGCGGCGCAGCCCGTCAGCGCAAGATCGGTTTGCTGTGGGTCGACGCCCACGCCGACTTCAACACTCACCTGACCACCCCCTCGGGCAACATCCACGGCATGCCGCTGGCCGCCCTGTGCGGAATGGGCGACCCGCGCCTCGTGCAACTCTGGGACGAGCCCGCCCCGGTCGTGGACCCAAAGCGGGTAGCCGTCATCGGGGCGCGCGACCTGGACCCGGGCGAAAAGGTCAACCTGCAAGACGCGGGCGTCATGGTCCAGAGCATGGAACAGCTCGACCGCCACGGCCTGGTTCCGATCATGGAAAAGGCCCTCGAACGCATCACCCGCGACGTAGACGGAATCTACCTCTCCTTCGACATGGACTCGCTTGACCCGCGCCACGCCCCGGGGGTCGGTACCCCCGTCCCGGCCGGGCTGACCCAGCGCGAGGCGCATCTCATCTGCGAGATGGTCGCCGAGACGGGCAAGCTGGTCGGCATGGACATGGTCGAGGTCAACCCCATCCTCGACACCCAGAACCAGACCGCCCACCTCGCCATGGACCTGATCCTGACAGCGCTCGGCAAACGTATCTGGAACGGCTTCTAGCCGCCGCTCGACCTTACGATTTCCTATTTCTTGCCGCCGTTTTCGGCGGCAAGTTGTTTATACGCCCGCCTTTGGAGTACAATCGCGGCATGAACGCTTCCTACGGACCCATTCTCGTGGTCGAAGATGTCCCCAACATCCTCGACCTGCTCGATATTACCCTGCGCTTCAAGGGCTACACCGTCATCAAGGCCCGCAACGGGCAGGAGGCCCTCGAACGCATAGCAGAGCAACTGCCCGGCCTGATTATCACCGACATCCTGATGCCCAAGATGGACGGGTATGCGCTTGTGCAGAGCCTGCGCACCAACCCCAAAACCATGCAGGTTCCGGTCATTTTCCTCTCAGCCACCTACGTCACGCCCGAGGACAAAGCCTTCGCCATGAGTCTGGGCGCATCGCGCTTCATCGAAAAGCCCATCGACACCGAGGAATTCCTGCTGACCGTGGCCGAACTGCTGGTGGAGGGCCGCAGCACCGCCCCCCGCCCGCTGGCCGAACACGACTTCTACCTCGGCTATCGCGCCCGCCTTGAGAACAAACTGCGCCACAAACGTTCGCAAATCTCGCGCGCCCAGCGCCTCATTCCCACCCTGCCGGCCGAACAGAAGGATTCCTACCGCGCCCTGCTCGACCAGGCCGTGCGCGACCGCGATGAGATCGACGCCGAACTTCAGGAACTCAACCGCGTCATCGACAAATTGCAGAAATAGCCATGCCGCCAACCTTGACCGAAATCGAAAGCCTGGCCCGCGCCGCGGGTGGAATCCTGCGCGCAGGCTACCAGCGCGAACATGAGATCAACTACAAAGGCGTCATCGACCTGGTGACCGAGATCGACCACCAGTCCGAGGCTTACCTGCTGGGCGAGATCCGCGCCCGCTTCCCCGAGAGCCATATCGTGACCGAGGAAAGCGGCGTGATCGAGGGCAACCGCGATGCGCTCTGGTACATCGACCCGCTGGACGGCACCGTCAACTATGCCCACAACATCCCCTTTTTCTGCGTTTCCATTGCCTTTGCCCTGAACGGCTCCATGCACCTAGCTGCCGTCTACGACCCGATGCGCGACGAGATGTTCACCGCCGAGCGAGGAAAAGGCGCCCGTCTTAACGGGCACGTCCTCCAGCCATCGTCCGCCGCCGAGTTGCAGCGCAGCCTGCTCGTCACGGGCTTCCCGTATGACGCCTGGAACACCCCGCAGGATAACTTCGCCAACTTTGCGCGCCTGGGCAAACTCAGCCAGGGCGTGCGCCGACTCGGCTCCGCCGCGTTGGATACCTGCTACGTGGCCGCAGGCCGCTTCGACGGCTATTGGGAACTCTCGCTCAAGCCCTGGGATGTGGCCGCCGCAGGCCTGATTGCCGAGGAAGCTGGCGCGCTCGTCACCAACTTCGACGGACGGCCTGATTACGTCTCTGCGCCGCAATCCATCATCGCCGCCGCGCCCGACCTACACGCCAAACTGATGTCGGCCTTGCACGCGCCCTGATATTCAGAAAGGGGGATTTTCGGGTAAAAATGTCATACAATAAGAATCACGGTATGCCATCCTCGCCCATCCCGATTAGCAAGACCAAGATCATCGCCCCGCACCGTCGGCCCGATCTGCTCTCCCGCCACCGCCTGCTGGAGAGCCTTAACGCGTTTCTTGACCGCAAACTGATCCTGCTCTCAGCCCCAGCCGGCTACGGCAAGACTTCCCTGTTGGTGGACCTGGCTGGGCAGGTCAGCCTGCCAGTCTGCTGGCTCTCGCTCGACCCGCTCGACCGAGACCCACAGCGCTTCATGGCCTACTTGGTAGCCGCGTTGGCCGAACGCTTCAAAGGCCTGAACACCCCACTCCGCCCCATGCTCAGCAACCTCAAATCGATTGAGACTGACGCCGAGTCGCTGCTGGTGGCGCTCACCAACGAACTCTACGAACAGGTCGAAGAGGATTTCCTGCTCGTCATCGACGACTACCACCTGCTCGACGACCTGCCCATCATCACCTCACTGGTCAACCGCTTCCTGCAACTGGTAGACGATAACTGCCACATTATCCTGTCCTCGCGCACCCTGCCCAGTCTGCCCGACATCACCCTGATGGTGGCCCGCGAACAAATCAACGGTCTCAGCCAGACCGACCTGGCCTTCCAGCCCATCGAGATTCAGGCCCTGTATCACCAAAATCACCAGAAGGACCTGACCGAAGCAGACGCCCGTCAACTGGCCGAACAATCGGGTGGATGGATCACGGGTCTGCTGCTCTCGGACCTCTCTGGGCGTGCGCAAGTTTCGCGGGTGGATGCCTTCTCCTATCTCGGCCGCCAGGTGCTGGACCAGCAACCCGCCGCCATGCGTGAGTTCCTGCTGCGGACCTGCCTGCCCGAAGAGTTCAACGTCGAGCTATGCGAGGCGGTCCTCGCTCCTCTGCACGCCAGACCCCAGAACTGGCCGTCCATCATGGGCCAGGTATTGGAGAAAAACCTGTTCGTCCTGCCCGTAGGAGACGGCCGCTGGCTGCGGTACCATCCGCTCTTCCGAGAATTCCTCAAGGCGCGCCTGCGCGAGGAACGCCCGTCCGAGATCCCCATCCTGCTCGAAAACCTGACCCAATACTACGAACACAGCGGCGAATGGGAAAAAGCCTATTACACCTGCCAGCAGGCCGGCAGCCCGCAGCGGCTGGCCGAGGTGGTTGAGCGTGGCGGCACGCCCATGCTTCAGCATGCGCTGACCACGCTGGAGAATTGGGTCAATGGCCTGCCGCCCGCCATCATCCGCTCGCGGCCGGGGCTGGTTTCGCTGCGTGGGTCCATTGCCATCCATAAGGGCGACACACGCGAGGCGCTGTCTCTGCTCGATGCAGCCATATCCACCTACCGTCAGGATACAGACCTCGAAGGTCTGACGCTGGCCCTGGTGCGGCGGGCGGTCACTCACCGACTGACCGGCAACTACGCCGCCTCGCTGAACGATGCCGAGGAAGCCCTGCGCCTCACCGAGGCGCGCTCCGACCTGCAACCGACCTACGCCGAAGCGCTGCGCCTGAAGGGCGGCAATCTCCACCGTCTTGGGCACGCACTGGAGGCCGTCAAATACATCGAGCGTTCGCTGGCGCTTTATACCGCGCTCAACGAAAGCGGCAGCATCCCCTGGCTGCTGGTGGAAGCGGGCATGGCCTACACATCCCTGGGCGACGTGGAGGCAGCCAGGAACGCCTACCAAAAGGCGCTGGCCGCCTGGCAGGCTGAGAAGAACTTGAACGCGCAGGCCAATGTGCTCAATAACATGGCCGTGCTGCATCACCAGAACGGCGAATACGAGCAGGCCGCCGACACCTACGAGATGGGCCTCTCGCTGGCGCGTAAAAGCCGCAGCCTGCGGACCGAGGCCGGCATCCTCGCGGGCCTGGGCGACCTGTACGCCGAAGTGGGTGACTTCGAATCCGCCGTGCAGGCGTACGAAAAAGCCCAGCCCCTGACGAAACAGTGGGAAGGTTCCTTCATCGACGTGTACCTGGCGCTGGCGCGCGCTGGCCTAGCTGTATTACAAGGCGAACCCGCGCGAGCGCGGGCCGCCCTCCAGGGCGCACGGCGCAAGGTCCAAAGCATCTCTTCGTTGTACGATCATGGCCTGTATGCCCAGATCGAAGGCCGCCTGCATCTGTTGAACGGACAGAACGCGCGGGCCATTGCCGCCTTCCGCACCAGCAAGGACCTGTTCACCCGCAATGGACGCGCGGTCGAAAGCGCGTTGAGCAGCCTGTGGCTGGCCTCGGCGTTGGGACAGGCCGGCGAAACCGAGGCGGCCCGCGCCGAGGTGCGCGACTTGCTCAACCGCGACATCCGCCCTGCGCATGCCCTGCTGGTGGGTGTGCAGCAGGCCTCTCCCTGGCTAAAATCCATGCTCAAGGACCCGCAGGTGGGCCGTAGCCTGAACGCCCTGATTGACCGCGCATCCCGTATCGAGGCGCGCTGGCCGGGCGTGCGGCGCTCACTGCGACGGGTGGCACAATCCGTCCAGATGCCGGCGCCCAGCCTCTCGGTCCGCGCGTTCGGACGGGCCGAGGTGCAGGTGGAGGGTCACACCGTCAGCATGCCCGAGTGGAGCACACAATCGGTCCGCGACCTGTTCTTCTACCTGATTTTCAAGGGCGGCCCGGTCACCAAGGAGCAGATCGCCGCCGCCTTGTGGCCTGAAGTGGACGAGCCGCAAACCCTCAAACAGCGTTTCAAGGCCTACCTCTTCCGTTTGCGGCGCGCCACCCGCCGCGATGCGATCCTGTTCGACGAGGAATACTATCGCTTCAATTTCTCGCTCGATTACGAGTACGATGTGGAAGCCTTCGAGACCTACCTGGCGCGTTCGCGCATGGCTCTCACGCCCGCCGAACGCATCGAGCAGATCCAGAAAGCCGTGGACCTGGTGCGCGGCCCCTATCTCTCCGAGGTGGATCTGCCCTGGGCCATCGGCGAACGCGACCGCTTGGAGCAAGCCTGTTTGGCCGCGCTCGAAAGCCTGGCTGGCTTATACCTGGAGAATGGCCAGTTCCAGCAAGCCCTAGAGACGGGACAACGCGCCCTCAAGACCGATGCCTACATGGAAGCCGTCCATCAGATCCTGATGAAAGCCTATGCCGCCCAGGGGGATCACCCTGCCATCCGCCGTCAATACCAAGCCTGCCAGGCCGCCCTGGCCGAGTTGGGATTCTCGCCCTCACAGGAAACCCAGGAACTCTACCGCCGCCTGCTGGGCTGACCGACCTGCCCGGCTTGCCACGCGCACAAAAAGGCCTATACGGGCCTTTTTTTGTACCCTGTTTTGTACCCTGCCCGTTCGTAAGATGTAGCCATCGTAACCCATGAACCAAACGAGGTGCTGCATGAAAACCACATTTACCCACATAGCCTTACAAATCGGCAAGATCGACCCCCGCCACATCCAGTTGGCGCTGGCCGCCTTTGCCTTTGCGATGTTCATCATCAACGGAGCACCGGTGGATGACCCGGGCGGTTCGCGCTAATCGGGACTCCCAGCCATGATCATGCTCGATGTCTTTGCACCGGCCCAGGTCCGCGCGCCGCAGGCCGCAGCCGACACCAGCGGCCTGAACCGCGTGTTTGCAGCCGCAGTCGTCAACCAGCCCTTCTGCGAGACGCTGCTGCGCGAACCCGAACGGGCCCTGGCCAACGGTTTTCTGGGGCAACCTTTCCTGCTCACCGATCAGGAGAAGGCCCTGATCACGACCATCCGCGCCAACAGCCTTGCAGACCTGGCCCGGCAGGTGCGACGCGCCCTGCACAGCGGAATGTAACCCACAAACAAGCATCAGATTCAACAACCCACACACAGAGCTGGTGCTCACCGGACGACGCGGCGGCACAGGGGACGTGGTAATCAGGGGATTACCGCGCCCCGCGTCCCGCGTTTTAATAATATGGAGACCGATTGCGCCCTTTGCCCGACGCCGACGAACGCTTGCAAGCCATCTTCCAGGCCTTCCCAGACCCGCTAATCATTCTCGATAGCGAAGGGACGGTCCTGGAATACAAGGATGGCGAGGCGGACCCGTTCTCGATCCCCGCCCGGGACTTGATCCACCGCAGGCTCCAGAC
>CALLJA010000543.1 GCA_938008865.1 uncultured Anaerolineales bacterium | reverse complement strand
TGGCCGAATACTGCAAGGCCGATGTGGACATCACCCGCCGCGTCTACGAGTTTGGTCGCGACAACGGCTTCGTGTATTACTACTCGAAGCTCGGCAGCAAATTGAAACTCCCCGTCAATTGGAAGTGAGGACTCATGCAACTGGCATATACGCGACGAGGGCAGGGGACTCCGTTGGTGCTGATCCACGGCTATCCATTGGATCATTCCATCTGGGATGAAACCGCCGCTCTCCTCTCTGGGACCTTCGACCTGATCCTGCCCGACCTGCGCGGATTTGGCGCTTCGGCCTCTCCCACCGACCCCTACACCCTGACCGATATGGCCTCCGACCTGGTTGAACTACTCGATGAGTTAGACATTCCCCAGGCCGCCCTGGCGGGACATTCGATGGGCGGGTACGTGGCGCTGGCTTTCTTTCGCGCCTATCCCGCGCGCGTGCGCGGACTGGGACTGGTGGCGTCGCAGGTCTTGGCCGATAAACCTGAGACCCGCGAAGGCCGCTACAAGACCGCCGAGAATGTGGCTCAGAACGGCGTCGGCGTGGTGGCCGAAGCCATGACACCCAAACTGACAGCCGACGCCAGCCTGCACAGTTTCATCCGTGCCTTGATCGAGCAGCAGACTCCTGCAGGGGTGATCGGCGCGTTGCGTGCCATGGCGGAGCGTCCCGACTCGACCGATTTGTTTCCCCAACTGAATGTGCCCCTTGCTCTCATCCACGGCGATGCGGATGGGTTGATTCCTATCGAGCGCGCGCACGAGGTACAAGCAATGGTGCCGCAGGCAAAGTTATTTGCCCTGCACGATGTGGGTCACCTGCCGATGATGGAATCTCCACAAGCCGTGGCCGAAGCCCTCAAAACCCTAGATTGAGAATTACCCGCGCCCGTCGAATTCGACGGGCGCGTTTTATAACGAAACTAGGCAAAAGGTCCAGAAATTTTTAGCGCTGGAAAAATGGCCGCGTGCCAGAGAGTTCTTTCGGCAGGAGTGGACCGGTGGTATGTAAGTTTCCCGTCCCTGTGCGGCGCACCAGTTGTTTGATGTGCGCCACCAGCACGCTGCTGGAGGCAGGTTTGGTGAGATAGTCGTCCGCGCCGGCGTCGAGGATGCTGGCGATCATGGCGGGGTCGTTTAGCGCGGAGAGGATGATGATCGGTACGCTGCTGAACTTGCGCACTTCCTTGCAGACTTCCCAGCCGTCCATGTCGGGCATCATCAAGTCAAGGATGATCAGGTCGACCTTTTTCTCCCGCAGGAGGCCAATACCGTCTGGTCCGCTGTTCACCGCCATCACATCGTACCCATGCGATTTGAGCAGGAGGGAAAGTAACTCAGTTACAGCCGAGTCGTCGTCGATGACCAATAGTTTTGTGGGCATGGTTGAGTTTCCAATCTGGCCCCTATTATCCTCGATTTGAGGCAAATCCCACTTTGCAATGGGTTAACAATTAGAGTGTTTTTTCGATTTCCTTGCATTTTAGAAAGTTGATGTGCGGAAGAAAACTTCTCTAAAGCAACCCAGCTTGTTCTGCGATAGATGGTTGAAACCGTGGGAGCGCTCCCGAGGAATCGATGGTTGCAAAAACAGGGGAGGTGCGGATAAAATCAATCTTCTGACAATCGTATGTAAAAGACATCACTTTTGTCCGATTTACTTGTGGTAAAATTCACACAATTAAATCGATTTCATAACCCGTAAGGAGGTTCGTGTGGTTGCTAAAACCAAGAAAGTTGTCAAGAAGGTCGCTGTGAAGAAGCCTGCCAAGAAGGCGGCTGCGACCCCCAAGAAGTGGGTGTATCTGTTCGAGGAAGTGAAGGCTGCCGAGAAGTACGCCGGTTCGTGGGAAGGCGTGCGCAGCCTGTTGGGCGGTAAAGGCTCGGGCCTGGCCGATATGACCCGCGCGGGCGTGCCCGTGCCCCCCGGCTTCACCGTCACGACCGAAGCCTGCAACGAGTTCCGCAAGGCTGGCAAGTTCCCTAAGGGCCAGTGGGACCAGCAGCTCGCCGCGATGAAGAAGGTCGAAAAGGCCACCGGCAAGAAGTTCGGCGATCCCAAGAATCCGCTGTTGGTTTCCTGCCGCTCGGGCGCCAAGTTCTCCATGCCTGGCATGATGAACACCATCCTCAACATCGGCTTGAACGACGAAGTGGCCGATGGCATGACCGAGCTGACGGGTAACCCGCGCTTCGTGTGGGATTCCTATCGTCGCCTGGTCGAGATGTTCGGCACCACCGTGTTCAACCTCGATGACGAAGTCTTCGAACACCCGATGGCCGAGTACAAGGCCCGCAAAGGCTACAAGCTCGACACCGAGATGACTGCCGACGACTGGATGGCGCTGGTTGCCACATTCAAGGAAGTCTTCAAGAAGCACGTCGGTTTCGATTTCCCGCAGGACGTGTACAAGCAGTTGGAACTGGCCACCCAGGCCGTGTTCGAATCCTGGATGGGCAAACGCGCCATCGACTACCGCAAGGCGACCGGCATTTCCGACAGCCTCGGCACCGCCGTCAATATCGTGACCATGGTGTTCGGCAACATGGGCGACGACTCGGGTACGGGCGTGGCCTTCACGCGCAACCCGTCCACCGGTGATAAGAAGATGATGGGCGACTATCTGCTCAACGCCCAGGGCGAGGATGTCGTGGCGGGTATCCGCAACGCCGACCCGATCGAGAACCTGGGCGCCCAGATGCCCAAGGTCTACAAGCAGTTCATGGACATCACCGGCAAGCTCGAGAAGCACTACAAGGACATGCAGGACGTCGAGTTCACCATCGAGCGCGGCAAACTGTGGATGCTCCAGACCCGCAACGGCAAGCGTACCGCCAAGTCCACCGTGAAGATCGCCGTGGATATGGCCAACGAGAAGTTGATCTCGAAGGAAGAAGCCGTGCTGCGCGTCACCCCCGATGCGGTCGACTCGCTGCTGCACCCGCAGTTCAACGACGCGGCCATGAAGGACGCCGAGAAGAACGGCACCTTCTTTGCTAAGGGCGTGAATGCCTCTCCGGGCGCGGCCGTCGGCCAGGCATACTTCGACGCCGACACCGCCGAGAAGATGGCCAAGGAAGAAAAACAGGACACCATCATGGTGCGCCCGTTCACCAAGCCCGATGACGTGCATGGCATGATCGCCTCGAAGGGCGTGCTCACGTCCGAGGGCGGCGCGACCTCCCACGCCGCTGTGGTGGCCCGCCAGTTCGGCATCCCGTGCGTGGTCGGCGCCTCCTCGATCAAGATCGACCTCGAGAAGCGCGAAATGGCCGTGGACGGCAAGATCGTGAAGGAAGGCGAGTGGATCTCCGTCGATGGCACGACCGGCAAGGTCTTCATCGGTAAGATCCCCACCAGCGCCCCGACCCTCGAAGAGCAGACCGAACTGATGACCCTGCTCAAGTGGGCCGACGAGATCTCCGCCCGCAAGGACATCCGCAAGGCGCCCAAGGGCTGGCCGACCCGCGGTCTGCAAGTGTGGGCCAACGCCGACTATCCCAAGGATGCCCAGCGCGCCCGCTCCTACGGCGCCAAGGGTATCGGCCTGTGCCGCACCGAGCACATGTTCTTCGAGCCCGAGCGCCTGCCGATCGTGCAGCGCATGATCCTGGCCGAGACCTCCGAAGGCCGCACCGCCGCCCTGAACGAACTGCTGCCCTCCCAGCGCAAGGACTTCGACGGTCTGTTCGAAGCTATGGACGGTTACCCCGTCATCATCCGCCTGATCGACCCGCCGCTGCATGAGTTCATGCCCGACGAGGAAAAACTCCTGCGTGAAGTCATCGAAATGCAGGTGAAGGGCCAGACCGAAGGCTTGAAGGAAAAGGAAAACCTGCTCGAAGCCATCAAGGGAATGCACGAATCCAACCCGATGATGGGCCTGCGCGGCGTCCGCTTGAGCATTGCCATGCCCGAGATCGTCGAGATGCAGGTGCGCGCCATCTTCGAAGCTGCCTGCGACTGCACCCTGCGCGGCATCACGGTCAAGCCCGAGGTCATGATCCCGCTGACCGGCACCGTCAAGGAACTGGAGTGGATCCAGCCGCGCCTGACCCGCATCGCCGCCACCGTGCTGGCCGAGAAGGGCGTCAAGAAACTGGACTACAAGTTCGGCACCATGATCGAGATCCCGCGCGCGGCTGTGACCGCCGCCGAGATCGCCGGCCTGGCCGAGTTCTTCTCCTTCGGCACCAATGACCTGACCCAGATGACCTTCGGCTACTCTCGCGACGACGCCGAACGCAACTTCCTGGTCACCTACGTGGAACAGGGCATCCTGCCCAAGAATCCGTTCC
>CALLJA010000542.1 GCA_938008865.1 uncultured Anaerolineales bacterium | reverse complement strand
TACATGGCAAGCCCGCCGCCGATATCTTGTGGTATTGGTTCCCGCGCATGTTGGGTATGGTGCAGTAAACTCCCCGCAGACTTCTAAAAATCCGCCTCATTACGAGGCGGATTTTTCTATCTGGCGCAAACAACGTATTCGGGGTCTTCGTAAACGATCTCACACCCTCCAGGCTCCAACGAGTCCCATAGTGCGCGCGTCTCTTTGTTCAGCTTCACCAGCAGATAATCGTAAGGCAGATCGGTCGAACGGGACCACTTGTCCACGCAAGCCACGGACGGACAACGCTGCATTTCGAGCAGTTGGCTCAGGCGGGGGAAGAAGTCCGCGCCCAGGGTCCATTCGAAACCTTGCAGGGTGGTCTGGCTCCTGCGTTCGGCCAGCGCGGGGAACCATTCCTGCAACGGATCGGTCATGACAGGCTCGCCCGTCACAAGGACAAAGCGGCTGCCCTCGGGCGTGTTCTCGCGCACCCACTCCAACAAGGCCTGTGGCGCGGGCGGGACCAGGCTGGTGTTGACCAGCGAGTAATCATACAAACCCGACTGCACGAACCAGATGAGCATCAGCCCCAGCAGAGACAGGGTCCAGCCGTTGCGCTGGGTGTAATCGAGGATGGCCGCTGGCTTGCGGATTCTGTCCACGAGAGCGGGCAATACATCCACCAAAACCTGAGCAGCCAGCAGGCAGGCGGGCAAAAAGGAAAAGGCCTCGGCGCTGCGCGGCTCGACGAAGAAATGTAAGGCCAGCCAGGCGGGCAGAAAGAACTGGCGCTTGTATACATTCCACAGCGTACCGATCCACAGCAAGGCATGGAAAAGCGCAACGTAACCATCCACCCGAGCCAGGTCGTGGAAGAGTTTCTGGATCGGGTTGACGTTGTACTGTCCGCTGTGCAGAACGGACAAAAACGGCGCGGTACCGTGCATGGCAAGCACGTTACCCCACCAGGAAGCCGTCAACACGGCGACGCCCAGGGCAACGATGAGCGCTTGCAGTATGCCGCGTTTCGTGCAACCAAAAAACAGCCAAAAGAGCGCACACGCGGACGCGGTCGCCAGCCCCGCCTCGGGGTGGCTGAGCACGGCCAGCGCACCGAATAGTATCGACAACAGGACGAACGTCCACGCACCGCGCTCGAACATGCGATACACAGCATACAACGCCAGGATGATGAACAGAAGTCCGAGCGAACGAGTCAACCCACCGCCCATGATCTGCCAGCCGTAACTGCTCGGCACCATAGCGAAGATTATGGCCGCCACCGCCGCGCGCGGACGGTCCTGGAGCAGGGCGTTCGCCAGCAGGTAAAAGGCGGGAATCGAGGCAAAGTTGACCAGCGCGGGCAGCCAGCGCAGCGTTTCCAGATCGGGGAGCCCCAGCAGGCTCAATGCCGCCGCGATGTAAAAACCGAAGGGCGGATAGGCGTAAGGAATGTCCGCGAAGTTGTAGGAAGTGAATTGGGACAGCAGGAATCCGTTCGCCCGCAGGTCGCGAATCATGCTCAGGAACATGCCGCCGTCATTTAACGGGAAGCGGGCCAGAAGCGCAGGAAAGAGGCGGATGAGCAGCCCGAGGAACAGGGCCAAGCCGAGAACGAGGGTCGCCCACTGGGCGCGCGTCAGAGTCCGTTCAGTCTTTTTCACGGCTGGGATTGTACCATTTGAGCAAACAAAGACCTCGGGGGGCTTTCCACAGGGCTCTTCGGTGGAAACTGTATAACTCAGACCTCCGATATCTAATCTATCGACTATAATCGCGCAATTCCAACGCCATTGGAGGAGAGTTTATGAAAAAAGTAGGTCGTTTCTTGATGCGGGGATTGATCCTTTTGGTCATCCTCGCGCTTTTGCTGGGTTCGGGGGCCGCGTTCTATTTCAAATCGTACCTGCCCAACACGG
>CALLJA010000541.1 GCA_938008865.1 uncultured Anaerolineales bacterium | reverse complement strand
TTCTATATCATGCCGTCCGAAGCACAGCGTCCGCGTACGGTCTGTCAGGTGTTGTTGCAGGATGTGACGGTCTTGAAAGTGGGCAACTTCCCGTTGGCTAATGCAGCCGCCGCAGAACCTGCGCAGCAGCAACAACAAGAGCAGGCCGCGACCCCAACCCAGCCCGATGTTGTGACCTTGATCGTCACTCCTCAAGACTCAATCACCTTGTCGTACCTGACCTATACGAACGCGATCTTGCAATTGTCGCTTCGCAACCCGAACGACCAGTCGCGCCAGGCGGCTGAGGGCGTCACCTTGCAATTCCTGCTCAGTCAATACAACATCCCCATGCCAGCCAAATTGCCGTATGCGACCCAGCCGCGCATCGATTTCTTGGTGGCTCCGGTCCTGTGGAACGACATTCCTAAACAGCAGTAAAAGCAAGCCGAAACCGACTCCATTTGCTTCAGAGGTAGCGTATGCCAGCGGATAAAATCCGGGTCCTGATTGTGGACGATATTGCTGAAACCCGGGAAAACGTTCGAAAACTGCTCCAATTTGAGCCTGATGTGGAGGTGGTGGGTGCAGCCCGTTCCGGGAAAGAAGGCATCCAACTCGCCCAGGAACTGGACCCGGATGTGGTGCTTATGGATATCAACATGCCGGATATCGACGGCATCACCGCAACCGAGACCATCCGCCATAAATCACCGCACATCCAGGTGGTGATTCTCTCGGTGCAGAACGACCAGAACTATATGCGCCGGGCCATGCTGGCAGGTGCGCGCGACTTCCTGACAAAGCCGCCGATGGGTGACGAGTTGATCTCGGCCATCCGCCGTGCGAGTGAGATGGCCCGCATCGAAAGGGCCAAGAGCGTCCAGGGACGCGGTTCTTCGCCCATGTCTGGCCTACCTACTTCTGTCCCGACCCTGCCCGGGCTTTTGCAGGGTAAGGTGGTTACGGTGTATAGCCCGAAGGGTGGCGTGGGTACCACCACGCTTGCAGTCAATCTGGCGATTGCGCTTCATAATGAGGATACCCGCGTTGTCCTCGTGGATGGCAACCTGCAATTCGGCGACGTGGCTGTGTTCATCAACGAGCAGGGCAAGAACACGATCATCGAGATCGCCCCGCGCATCGAGGAACTCGACTCGGAGATCATCGAAGACATCATGATCAAACACCAGGCGTCGGGCATCCACGTTCTGGCTGCGCCGCAGAAGCCCGAATACGCCGAGAAGGTCTCAGCGGAGCAATTCGGGCGGGTGATCCATCTGCTCAAGCAGTTGTACGCTTATGTGGTGATCGACACCAGTTCCACGTTGACGGATGTAGCCCTGACCACCCTCGACAACAGCGACGTGGTGGTTGTGGTTACAACGCAGGAAATTCCAACCATCAAGAATGTCAGCCTATGTCTCGACCTTCTGCACACGCTGGGGGTCCAAAAGGACCGTGTCGTGCTGGCGATGAACCGCTTCGACAAGCGCATTGCCATTACGCCCGAGCGGGTTGGCAAGAACCTGAAACAGGATGTGGCCGCCATCATCCCCCTGGATGAGCGCATCGTGATCAATGCGGTGAACCGCGGTATCCCCTTTATGGTTGACAACAAGAATCAACTGGTCGGGCGCGGCGTGTATTCGCTGGCCGAGGCCGTCCGCGGGCGCATTGCGGCGCTGGATGCCGAAGAAGAATCCACCAACATTAGACGGTAAGGAGTGAAGCATGTCGCTTCTTAAGCGTATCGAACAAGGACAAGGCGGGCAAGGCAAGACGCCTGCGCCGGGCGGAGGCTCGGCGGGCTCTGGCTCTGGTGATAGTTCGCGCCTGTCCTCGATGCAGGCTCGGCGCGTGAGCGCGCCGATTACCTCGCCCCAGGCAGGCTCTTATTTTGACCTGAAGACCCGCGTCCAAAACAAATTGCTGGCGGAACTCGACCCGTCGATGGATATCTCCAAGACCGACGAGGTGCGGCGGACCATCCAGGACTTGTTCGAGCAGATTCTGACCGAAGAGAATATTGTCCTCTCCCGCCCCGAACGGGCGCGCCTGTTCGAACAAATTGCGGCTGAGATCCTCGGCTTTGGTCCACTCCAGCCGCTGCTCGAGGACGAGACCATCACCGAAATCATGGTCAACGGGGCCAAGAATATCTACATCGA
>CALLJA010000540.1 GCA_938008865.1 uncultured Anaerolineales bacterium | reverse complement strand
GGGTCAGGAAATCAAAGGTCGGGTCGAAGATGTAATAGGGGACCGAGAAGCCGTGCACCAGGACGACAACCTCCCTCACCCCTTTCCCCTCTCCCTCATGGAGAGGGGAGCCTAGTTCATAATGCGTCACGCCGTCGGGCAGGGAGACAAACGACCCGTCCGCAGCGGCACGGGTCGTTTCATTGAGTTCGAGGGATTCGCCAAAAAATGGAAAGGACATCGTTTTGTGTAGGGCGCGGTATTCGCGCCCTGGCGTTGAACGATAAAAAGAGGCGGGAGACCCCGCCCCTACATATCAGATCTTGCCCAGCGCCCGCAGCACACGCTCGGGCGTGAAGGGGAATTCGTGGATCCACACGCCCGTGGCATCGTGGATGGCGGCGGCCACGGCGGCGGCATACGGCAGGTAGGGCAGCTCGCCTAGGCCGCGCGCGCCCCACGGGCCGTTCGGGTCGGGGATCTCGACGATGACCGAATCGACCTGCTCGGGGATGTCGAGGATGGTCGGCAGCAGGTAGGTGCTGAGCTGGTCACTGATAACCTTGCCGTTCTTGTCGGTCTTGTATTCCTCGGTGACGGCATAGCCATGCGCCTGCACCACCGCGCCTTCGATCTGCCCGACGACCAGGTCGGGATTGATGGCCTTGCCGACATCATCGGCGGCCACCACGCGGGTGACGCGCACGTGGCCCGTCTCGGTATCCACTTCCACGTCCACGGCCTGGGCCGAGTAGGCGTATTGGAAGTTGGGCATCGAGTAGCCCGTGTCGTGGTCCATGTGGGTGGTCGGCGGGGCCAGGTATTGGAACTCAGCGATGGCGGGACGTTCCTCGGCGTTCCACTTTTCGAGGGCGGCTTCGGCCGCGCCCTTGATGGCGTTGCCCGCCATGAAGGTCATGCGCGAGGCCGAGACGGAGCCTGCGTTGCCCTGTTTGGCCGAGTCAGAGGTACGGATCTCGACCCGCTCGGGCGAGATGCCCAGCACATGGGCGGCCATCTGTACCATGACGGTGTGCGTGCCCTGGCCGACCTCCGCGCCCGCGTGATGCAGCACGGCGCGCTCGATCTGTCCGTTGCCGTAGATCTCAACCTTGGCCCAGCAATTCTCCTGATAGCCAAAGGAGAAGCCCACGTTTTTGAAGCCCGCCGCGAAACCACGTCCTTTGACGATGGACGTGTCTGCCACAGTCTTCGGCCCGCGGTTGGACCAGTCGGCCTTGTCGCGCGCGGCCTGGATGACCTCGGTGATGCTGACGGGATTGGGCGCGGGCGTGCCGACCGTGAGTGTGTCGCCTTGTTTGAGGGCGTTCTTCAGGCGGAACTCGACCGGGTCCATGCCGAGTTTCTCGGCCAGTTTGTCCATTTGCAGTTCGGCCATGTACAGGGCCTGCGGCGCGCCAAAGCCGCGGAAGGCCGCGCCCGGCACGTTGTTGGTGTACACGCCGTAGATGTCGGCTTTGATGTTGGGGACGAAGTACGGTCCCGTGTGGGTGATGGTGGAGTTGCCCAGCACCTTATTGGAGGTGTACATATACGCGCCGCCGTCGCCGATGATCTCGCTCTCGGTCGCCACCAGTTTGCCGTCCTTCGTCGCGCCCCATTTGGCGCGCAGGACGACCGCGTGGCGCTTGCCATGGCCGATAATGGACTCGCGGCGGCTCCAGACAATCTTGACGGGCTTGCGCAGTTTCAGGGTGGCCAGGGCCAGCACGATCTGCACCGAGAGGTCCTCGCGGCCGCCGAACGCGCCGCCGATGGCGGGGTAGATGACACGCACTTGTTCCTCGGGGATATCGAGCGCATGCGCGATCGACTTGCGGTCGGCGTGGGTCCACTGGCCCGCGCAGACTACGGCGATGCGGCCTTCTTCGTCGAGGTAGGTCAGGCCCGCCTCGGGTTGGAGGTAGGCATGCTCCTGGACGGGCGTGCGGTACTCGCCTTCGACGATCACATCGGCCTGCTTGAAAGCCTCGTCGATGTCGCCCTTGCGAATGCGGTAATGTACGCAGATGTTGTCGCTGCCGCGGTCGGGGTGCAGCAGGGGCGCGCCCGGCTGCATGGCCTCGATGGGATCGAGCAGGGGTGTCAGGTCTTCGTATTCGACCTGGATCAACTTGAGGGCGGCGGCGGCCTGCGCCTCGGTCTCGGCTACCACCACGGCCACCTGGTCGCCGACAAAGCGCACCAGGTCGGTGTAGGGCTTGGCGGCCCCGGGTCCGCACAACACGGGCTGGTCGGGGATCTGGAGTCCATACTCATTGACAGGGACATCCTTGGCGGTGTAGACCGCCGCCACGCCTGGCGCGGCCTCCGCCTTGGAGGTGTCGATGCTCTTCACGCGCGCAAAAGCCCGCTCGGCGAAGAGGATCTTCATGTGTAACATGCCTGGCATGTTGAGGTCGCCAGAATACAAGGCTTCGCCCCTGACCTTGCCCAGGGCGTCTACGCGTGGAACAGATTGACCAACGGATTGAATTGTCATGGTTATCGCTGCTTCTTCGTGACTCGGATCTTGACGGGTGGGACATCGGTCGGGCCGTACTTCGACGGGCCGACCATGCGATAGACCAGCGCATACAGGAAGGACACAACGCCGCCCAGGATCACCATGAAGACCAGCGAGAGGGCGATGTAGGCGTACAGGTTCTGGATGCCGTCAATCGCGCCGAAAATCTCGGCCAGACCTACGGTGCTGTAGAAGTAACTGGGGAAACGCGGATATCCGAGCAGCTGGTAGGGGAAGGGCCACTTGTTGGCCTGGATCACGTCCAGGGCGATGAAGCTGAGGCCGATGGAAATTAGGGGTATCACGATCAGCATCAGGCAGCCCAGTCCATTCCAAACGGGGTGCGGACCCTTGGGCGCTTCTTTTCTTGGAGCCTGTTGAACGCTGTATCTGCCCACGACTCAACTCCTCGTTCTGCTGGCGTCTTCCACGGCCTGCACGATCTTGTAGTAACCCGTGCAGCGGCACAGGTTGCCCGTGAAGGCCTGCTCGATCTCGTTGCGAGTCGGGTGTGGATTCTCTTCCAGCAGTTTCGCGCCAGACATCAGGAAGCCGGGCGTGCAGTACCCGCATTGCACGGCATTGTCCTGGATGAAGGCTTCCTGCACGGGGTGCAGTTTATCGCCGTCTGCCAGCCCTTCCACGGTGACGATGGTCGCGCCGTGCGCCCGCGGGGCGGGCACGAGGCAGGCCATCACGGCCTTGCCGTCCAGGAAGACGGTGCAGGCGCCGCACTCGCCCTCGGCACAGCCTTCTTTGGTGCCGATCAGCAGGCCCTCTTCGCGCAAGAGGCGCAGCAGGGTCTTCTCGTGGCCGCTGGTGAAGGTGACCTCTTTGCCGTTGACGGTGGCGACAATGGGATTCGGCGAACGGTGCGCGATGGGCGACGGCGCGGCTTCGGCTTTGCCCCACAGCAGAATGGGCTGATTCGGGACCCCGGCCTGCTCCTGACCCTTGGCGATCTGCTTCAGCCCGCGCAGGGTGCAGACGCGCACCATCTCGCGACGATAGGCCGCCGAGCCGCGCAGGTCATCGATGGGACGCGAGTCCTGCATGGCGAGGCGCGCAGCTTCGGCCATCACATCCTCGGTCAGCAGCTTGCCGACCAGGTAGGCCTCGGCCCCTTCCGCGTGGATGATGGTGGGGGCGACGGCTCCCAGCGTGATGGCCGCCGATTTGACGGAGCCAGCCTCCAGGTCCAAAAGCATGGCCACATTGACCACCGAGATGGCCTGGGCGCGGCGCAGCGCCAGCTTGATGAAGGTCCCGCGCTGGGTGGGCTTCATGGCGGGGAAGGAGATATCCACCAGCATTTCGTCGGGCTGCATCACGGTCTTGCGCACGCCCGTGTAGAAATCCTTGAAGGGCACGGTCCGCTCGCCGCGTTTGGAGAGCAGGGTCACCGAGGCGCCTAATGCCATGAGCGGCGAGATGGTGTCGTTGGCGGGCGAGGCGGTGATGAGGTTGCCCGCCACGGTGCCGCGGTTGCGGATCTGCGGCGCTCCCACTTCCCAGGCAGCGCGCATCAGTGGATAGGCGCGCTCGCGGATGAGTTTGGATGCGACGCAATGATTATGGGTGACCAACGGGCCAAGGTGGATGATGTCGTCTTCGTCGAGCGTGATGAGGTCGAGGGCGGGGATGCGGCTGACGTCGATGAGCGTGTCCACGCCCTTGCGCGCGCCGCGCTCCAACTCGAGAATCAGGTCGGTCCCTCCCGCCACGATGCGAGCCTGCGCCCCTTTTTCGGCCAGCACGTTCACGACTTCATCTGTGGATGTTGCGTTAATGTATTCGTGCCACATGATGAACCTCAATGGGTAGGGGCGGACCGATGGTCCGCCCCTACGAGAATTTTACTGTCCGCTACCGGTGACGGCTTCGGAGCGCTTTTCGTAGGTCTCGACCGCCAGGCGGGCCAGCGACGTGACGTTGCGGATGGCGGCGGGCAGGGCGGCTTCATCGCTCAGGCTGGCCTCGACGTTGTCAAGGGCGCGAGCCACCTGCTCGGCCAGGTCGAAGAAGGCCGCGTCGAACTGGTAAATGGCCTCCAATTCCTTCTCGTTGATCTTGACCGCGTCGAACAGGCCCGAGTAGCCGCGCGGGGCGGTGCTGATCTTGTCGATGAAGGTGCGCAGTTTGATGGCGGCCTTTTCCATATCCGCCACCTGCGAGATCATGCCGCTGCTGACCATCTCCACTTGCAGATTGGAAGCACGCTTCCACTGCTCCTCGAAACGGCGCGCAACGGTGTCGCGCAGCAGCTTGTCGGCGTCGCGGCGGTTCTGTCTTTCGACGTAGCCGTTGAAGCCGGGGATGAACCCGATCAGTTTCTTGAACGGGTCCACCTGGGATCTTACTTTTTCAAAGAAATCGCTCATGGGAGCCTCCTGCGATAATATACGTTCAAATCGTCGATGGGTCTCGTAAGAACGAATCAATTATACTGCTTCAAAAGTGGAATCAGCTATATCCGTAGGTCACGCTTCGGGTGTGACCTACGTCTGTGCTTCGATCTGCCTGTTCCATCTCGTTCAGACAAGTGTATAATCGGATAGTAAACGATTTCACAGGCCAGCAACGGCGCAAATGAGTCATCCTTTGCCTTGCGCATGGTCTTATTCGTGAACGCTGTGATGCGCCAGTCCCTGCATCCAGAAAAAAATAGATCGCCCGGCGGGGAAACGCCGGGCAAGGAGAATCGCAATGACAACCAACATCCAATCCCTTCTGGGCGCGCAGGCTGAATCGCTGTTGGGCTTCAATACGCCCAAGATCGCCAAAGAGCGCCTGCATCTGCCGGGTCCCGATTTTGTGGACCGCGTGTTCACACACTCCGACCGTAACAACCGTGTGCTGGCCAACCTGGCGCGCATGTACAACCACGGACGCCTGGCGGGCACGGGCTACCTCTCGATCCTGCCCGTGGACCAGGGCATCGAGCACTCGGGCGGCGCGAGCTTCGCCAAGAACCCCGATTACTTCGATCCCGAGAAGATCGTGGAACTGGCCGTCGAGGGCGGATGCAACGCCGTGGCCTCGACCTTCGGCGTGCTGGGCATGACCGCCCGCAAGTACGCGCACAAGATCCCCTTCATGGTCAAGATCAACCACAACGAACTGCTGACCTACCCGAACAGCCACGAGCAGATCCTGTTCGGTACCGTGGAACAGGCCTACGACATGGGCGCGGCCGCCATCGGCGCGACCATCTACTTCGGCTCGGACGACTCGCACCGCGAGATCATCGAGGTGGCGCAGGCCTTTGCGCTGGCGCACGAACTGGGCATGGCCACCGTGCTGTGGTGCTACATCCGCAATTCGGCCTTCAAGAAGGACAAGGACTACCACGTCTCCGCCGACCTGACGGGCCAGGCCAACCACCTCGGTGTGACCATCGAGGCAGATATCATCAAGCAGAAATTGGCCGAGAACAACGGCGGCTTCCTGGCCCTCAACACGGGCGACTCGTCCTACGGCAAGCTGGACAAGCGCATGTACAGCGAACTGGCCAGCGACCACCCCATCGACCTGTGCCGCTACCAGGTGGCCAACTGCTACATGGGCCGCGCAGGACTGATCAACAGCGGCGGCGCCTCGGGCGAGAACGACTTCGCCGAAGCCGCAGCCACGGCCGTGATCAACAAGCGCGCGGGCGGACAGGGCCTGATCTCGGGCCGCAAGGCCTTCCAGCGCCCGATGGCCGATGGCGTGAAGATCCTCAACACCATCCAGGATGTGTATCTCGACCAGAGCATCAAGGTGGCGTAAGTTTGTGATGAATAAAACATCGCCGTCCCATTTGGGACGGCGATGTTTGTTAACTGCCTGAAAGATACGCTAATAAGAACCGTCACTTAAAAGAATAAAAACCAGAACTTAAACATAGACGGAAGAAACAGAGTCGACTTGGAGACTCTAGACCTATTTCTTAGATTCAATATACATGCCTTTTTGCTCGATTTCAGCAAGAGAGTTTTTGTCGAAAATATACGATTCAACATATCCGCACTTTGTACATATCAAATAAGTAATAACTGCGACTTTGGTACTCCAAAAACTTAAGAGAATGCCTCTTTGATGTCCGTAAGTTTCGATAGCATATACCGAACTACTTCCGCATTTAGAACATTCACCATTGGTCATTTTTCACCTTTTCAAGTGTTGAAATGTGCTGTGCTGAGACGGAACGGGAAAATACTACAGGATACATTTCGGTATAATTTACCAGTGTGGGGACTTCCTTAAATCTCCCGCGCTTTCCTTTACTATAAAGCCAGTTTGCTATTTTGACAATAACCTCCCTCAAAGAACTTTCTCCATACCTCGCTCTGACCAGGGTGTCAACCATGATCGTTACCTGCTGATTCCGCTCCGTCTCGGGTAAAATCCCTGTCGAGGATTGGCTGCGGGATGTCGTGCTCCTTGCGATTCGATAGAACAAAAAACACCCGTCCAGGACGGGTGTTTTCGTGCGAGAGCCACCGGTGGGATACGAACCCACGACCTGACGATTACGAATCGTCTGCTCTGCCAGCTGAGCTACGGTGGCAAATTTTCAGCGGGCGGGATTATACAAGAGAACACGTAATCTCGCAAGATTTCATCACAGAGATTGCAACTTGGCAAGTTTTTGACAGGCCGCGTCGTCTATAACGCGGGAAGGAACTTCCATGCTTCGTGTTGCCATGCTTTCTTATCACACCTGTCCGCTGGCCACCCTGGGCGGCAAGGACACGGGCGGGATGAACGTCTACGTGCGCGAGTTGACCCGTCAGCTGGGGCGGATGGGCATCCACGTGGATGTCTTCACGCGCTCACAGGACGAGCACGTGCCGCACGTCGTCCACCAGTTGGGCTACGGCAACCGCGTGGTCCATGTGCGCGCGGGGCCTGAGAATCCGCTGCCGAAACGGGAGTTGGCGGGCTACATCCCGCAGTTCGTGGAGGGCATCAAGCAATTCGCCGCCGAGAAGGACATCCGCTACGACGTGATCCACAGCCACTACTGGATGTCTGGCCTGGCGGCCGAATCCCTGTCCGATGCCTGGGGCGGGACGCCCATCGTGCACATGTTCCACACCCTGGGCGAGATGAAGAACCGCATCGCCCGCTCGGACGAGGAACGCGAGGGACAGTATCGCATCCGCGGGGAGAAGCAGGTGCTGGCGCGGGCCGACCGCATCATCGTCGCCACCCAGGCCGAGGAGACGCAGCTGCGCTTCCTCTATCGAAACGGAAAAAGCAACATTGCGATCATCCCGCCTGGGGTGGACGTGGGTCATTTCTATCCCATCGCGCCCGACGAGGCCAAGCAGTTTATCGGCCTGAAGCCCGAGGACCGCATGGTGCTGTTCGTGGGGCGCATCGAGCCGCTCAAGGGCGTGGACACCTTGATCCGCGCCATGTCGTGCATCCGCTCGGTGGATGCGGCGCGGCCCGTGCATTTGGCCATCATCGGCGGCGACCCGGGCGTCAGTCCGCGTGAGATGAGCGCCGAAATGGCGCGCCTGCAAAAACTGTGCGATGACCTGTGCATGGGCGGCATGGTGGTCTTCCTCGGCAAGCGCGGTCAGGATACGCTTCCATATTATTATTCCGCGGCCGAGGTGCTGGTCATGCCGTCGTTGTATGAGTCCTTTGGGATGGTGGCGC
>CALLJA010000539.1 GCA_938008865.1 uncultured Anaerolineales bacterium | reverse complement strand
AAAATGCCCTGGTAGAGACTGCGAATGGGGCCAGGTTCGGCGCGCCAGGCGGTTTCGAGTTCCTCGTGGGCCTCGAAGTATTCGCCCGCATTGAACAGGCGGATACCTTCCAGGGCGGCGGGGTGCAGGGGACCTTCACAATCGGTCATGCGCGCAGTATATCACGCGGGTGGTAAAATTCTTTCGATGCGTGCTTTCTTGAAATCCAGGGTGTGGATCGCCCTGCTGGCTGTTGTGGGGTTGACCGCGCTGGTCATTCTGGCGGGTGGGTTACGGGATGTGTCCTTCTTGGGCGGTCAATCGTTGGGCGTTCAGGCGGCGCAGGCATCCGATCCGCCTGTGGTGCAATTCATCAACAGCCTTGAAGACCTGCCGTTGTGGAAGGCCCTGCTGGTCTGGGCTATTCTGCTTTTAATTTTTGTGCTGATGAGCCTGATCCTTTCACCCGGGCTGCGGCGTCAGATGGTGATGATCTTCCTGCGCCTCTCGGCGGTCGGCTTTTTGTTGTTCCTGCTCTTCCGCTATTTCCACGATGCTTTCATGAATGTGCAGATTCCCGAGGCCAGCCCTCTTGCGGCGCGAGCCTCGGACGGAGATGTGACCGTGCCTGTTTTCGAGCCGCCGCCTTCCTCTCCGTGGCTGTCGTTCGCGGTCAGCCTGGGAGTACTGGCGGCGCTGGCGGCCCTGGTGTGGGGAATGGTGCGCTGGTGGGAGCGGCGCAGGAAATTCCTAGAGTTGCAGCGTCCGCTACAAGACATTGCCCAGATTGCGCGCGTTTCGCTGGACGATCTTTCGATGGGCCGCGCCTGGGATGATGTGATCCTCGAAAGTTATGACCGTATGTCGCGTGCGGTGGAGAAGCGACGGGGACTCTTCCGCGACGGAGCCATGACCCCGTCCGAGTTTGCGGCGCGGCTCGAACAGGCAGGCCTGCCTGCTGATGCCGTCCGCCGCCTGACGGGGTTGTTCGAGCGTACCCGTTATGGCGCACGGACCTCCACAGACAAGGAGATCCAGGAGGCAACCCAATGCTTGACGGCCATCCTGCGTTATTGTGGAGAGGCGACATGAGGGACCGTCGTCTTTGGTGGGCGGCGGGCGTGTTACTGACTCTGGCGCTGGTAATGGCCTTTCCGCTGCGCGCCTGGACTCAACGCACGCTCATTACGCCGCTGGCGGTGATCCTATGGGGGCTGGGGTTGTTCTACCGTTCCATGCCGCAATTGCTCTGGTGGGTGGTGGTTGTATTCTCGGTGCTGGTGATGCTGATCGGTAGCCTGGCCCCGCCCGAGGTCTTTACCCCGCGCGATCGGGATAAGTCCAAGCCGTCGCAGGGGCCCGTGGAGAACTTGGCCCTGTCCATCCAAAAGACGCGCGACGGCGCCTACTTCAAGTGGATGCTGGCCAACCGCCTGGGCAAACTGGCCTACCAGACGTTGCGTCAGCGTGAAGGCGAATCTGGCCGTTCGGTCTTCGCTCCGCTGGTCGGTGCGGATTGGAAACCTTCGCCGCGCGTGCAGACCTACCTCGAAGTGGGCTTGCACGGTTCCTTTGCCGAGTACCCCGACTCGGAGCGCGGGATGCGCATCAACGGCTCGCCGCTGGACGTGGAGATCCACGAGGCGGTGGAGTTTCTGGAAGAACATTCCGAAATCAGATCCTAAAGGTTTTGAATATCTCTAGGATTTCAAACGGAGAGTAACCATGGCAGACATCGAAACCGTATCCAATCTGGGCAGGCAAATTGTCAACGAAGTGGAGCGCGCCGTGGTCGGCAAGCGCGACGTGCTCGACATGGTCATGGCGTCGGCGCTGGCGGGCGGGCACGTGCTGTTCGAGGATTACCCTGGCCTGGGCAAGACGCTCATCGCGCGCAGTTTTGCGTCGGTCTTGGGGCTGGACTTCAAGCGCATCCAGTTCACGCCCGACCTGCTGCCAGGCGACATCACGGGCGGCTACATCTTCAACCGCGCCCAGAATCAATTCGAACTGCGCCGCGGTCCGATCTTTGCCAACATCGTACTGGCGGACGAGATCAACCGCGCCTCACCCAAGACCCAATCCGCGCTGCTGGAGGCCATGCAGGAGGGACAGGTCACGCTGGAGGGCGAGACGCTGACCCTGCCCGAGCCGTTCCTCGTGCTGGCCACGCAGAATCCCATCGAATACGAAGGCACCTTCCCGTTGCCCGAGGCCCAACTCGACCGCTTCCTGCTCAAGCTGACGGTGGGTCATCCTTCCGTCGAGGAAGAGCGCGAGATTCTCAAGCGCCGCCGTGAGCGCCGCCAGGAGGAGGTCACGCTGCGGCAGGTGACCAACGCCGAGCAACTGCTCGATATGCGCGCCGCCGTCGAAACCGTCCACGTGGATGGCGACCTGGAGGCCTACATCGCCGAATTGGTGCATGCCACCCGCGTCGATCGTCGTGTGGCCGTCGGCGCCAGCCCGCGCGGGTCTCTGGCTTTCCTGAAGATCGCCCGCGCCTATGCCGCACTCTCTGGTCGCGATTACGTCCTGCCTGATGACATCAAGCACTTCGCCACACCCGTCCTCAGCCACCGCCTGATCCTTCAGCCGGAATATTGGATGTCGCATCAGGTCACGGGTGAGGTCATCCGCGATGTATTTGGCAAAGTGACGGTGCCTGTTATAAGGTAAATAGTAATCGGTGAATGGTAATTACCAATTACACACTTCCCGCTTATGTCCCGCTTCAACTTCCTCAGCCTGATCCTCTACATCCTGATCGCTGCTATGCTGTTCACCCTACGCGGAGAACTGCTCATATTGGCGATCCCCTTTGCGGTGTACCTGCTGGCGGGATTTTGGTTTGCGCCTCGCGAAGTAAAGCTGGACGTGACCCGACATCTCAGCGCCGAGCGCGCCACGCCTGACAGTTCGGTGGATGTGACCGTGACCGTAACCAACCTGGGCGCGGCCCTGGAGGAGGTCCAGTTCGAGGATGGAGTGCCGCCGCAACTCAAGGTGCTGGACGGTTCGCCCCGCAGTCTGGTCACGTTACCCAAAGGCGGAACCCACACCCTGACCTACACCGTTTCGGGTCCGCGCGGCGGATACGCCTTCGAGGCGCTCAAGGTGAAGGTCAACGACCATTTGGCGGTGGCAGGTTCCGAGGTCCAGATCAAGGTGATGAACCAGTTGTTCATCTTTCCGCCGCTGACGCGCCTGCGGCACATCCCCATCCGCCCGAGGCGGACGCGCGTCTATGCGGGCAGCATCCCTGCGCGCGCGGGCGGAACGGGCGCGGAGTTCTTTGGCGTGCGCAGTTACCAGCCAGGCGACTCGCCGCGCGCCATCAACTGGCGCGCCTCGGCCCGCCACACCGACCTGTATTCGAACGAGTTCCAGCAGGAGCGCGTCTCGGATGTGGGTATCGTGCTGGATGGCCGCCTGCGCACCAATGCCTTCGGACGCGGACATTCCCTGTTCGAGTATTCGGTCACGGCGGCGGCGGCGCTGGCAGATGCCTTCCTCGCGCAGGGTAATCGCGTGGGCTTATTGCTGTATGCCAACTATCTCGGCTGGACGCTGCCCGCGTATGGCAAGGTGCAGCGCGAACGCATTTTGCAGGCCCTGGCCCGCGCGAAGACGGGCGACAGCCAAGTGTTTTCGGCGCTGGAACATATCCCCACGCGGCTGTTTCCGCCCGAGTCGCAGATCGTGGTGGTCAGCCCGTTGACCGAGGATGATGTGGCCCCGCTGGTGCAACTGCGCGGGTTGGGCTACCAGATGATGGTCGTTAGCCCCGACCCGATCTCGTTCGAGATGTCTTACCTGCCCGCGAAAGACCCGTCGGTGCAGATGGCAGCGCGCGTGGTACGCATGGAACGCGGCCTGTTGCTGCGTAGGTTGCAGCATTCGGGCGTGCAGATTTTGAGTTGGGATGTGGCCCAGCCCTTCGACCAGGTGGTGGCGCGACAAATGCACCGTCCGCCTGGCTGGCTGCGGACAGGGAGATGAGTGTGGCGACGATTTTGATGGTTGTGAGTATCGTGGTAGGGACGGGCGCGTTGTTCTGGGGTTACTCGCTGGCAGACCTGGATACGCCCGCGCGCTGGTTGCTGGCGGCAGGCGCGGCCTGGCTGTTCGCGCAATGGCAACGCCTGCATTGGGCGGCCTCACTAGCGTTACTGGTCTTCGTTGGCGCGGCAGGCTACGGGCTGTGGATCGGCCTGCCTGCCAGTCTGATGACGCTGGCAGCGGTCGGCGCCCTACTAGGCTGGGACCTGGCGGGATTGTCATACCGCATGCGCTTTGCTTCACCCAGCGACGACGTCAGGATCATCGAGCGCCTGCACATGGCGCGTGTGGCCGTGGTCAGCGCGCTGGGACTGGTTATCGCGGGGCTGGCCTCGGTGGTGCGGATTAAATTATCGTTCGAACTTGCCGTGGTGCTGGTCCTGCTGGCGGGAATCGGTTTGACGCAGGTAGTCTCGTGGCTGCAACGGCGGGGGGAATGATTTTTCGAGAGGGGATTTGAACCGCAAAGAGGCGGAGAGCGCGGAGGAAAGGCTTCGCTTTGCGGTGAAATTTAGCCGATATCGTTCAGCCAATCTTTGGTTTCTTTCGGGTTGGTGAAGTGGAAGATGGCCAGGTGTTCGTGTTCAGGTAAGGTTAATAACTGGGGAATCTCTCGTTTACGCCGCCCGTAGGTTTTGAACAACCAGTGAAACAGCGATTCGTCCGACCAAAGCTTAAAGTGATTCCACAGGTTCTCGCGGTTCGTGCCCCATAATAATTCGCGAGTCCACAAGCGCTGGAAGGTGCGACGTGTCAGCCGCCAGAAGACCGTCCAAAACGGATAGTCGAGCCAGATAATGGCTTCAGCGCGGGGCCAGATTAGAGGTCGCATCCTGCTGTAATTCCCTGCCACGACCCAGCCTTCGCGGATCGTGGCCGCCCGAACGCGCGCGCTGAAGGTTGCATCATCCACGCCCCGCCAGTTCGGCTCCCAGTAGAGTGCGTCCAGTTCGACGAAGTCGAGGTCAAGGCGTCTGGCGAGTTCCTCCGCCAGCGTGGACTTGCCCGAACTGGTGACACCTGTCACCACGATGCGGCGATAGGGGAAGGCAGGCATGGACATGGCTTCAGGCTTGGGTCACACCATTCAGGTAGATGTCTATAATCGTCTGGATGGTTTCGGCAGGCAGCGGTTTCTCGCCTGTGTGGGCGGGGTAAAAATAGGGATACATGATCCCCATCAGCGCCCAGGTGGCGACCTCCGTTTGTAGCGGGCGGAATTCCCCGCTGTCCACTCCTTGTTGGAAGATCCGCACCAACTTGCCGATGAATTTCTGGCGGTAGAGCTTGTCGAAATCCTTGCGCGCGGCGGTGCTCAACTGCGCCAGTTCCTGACTCGCCAGGCGGATGACCGCCCGCTGTTCGGCAGGCTGACGGAGCACCACTGCCACGAACATCCCGATGCGGTCACGGTTCGAAGCCTGCTCGGCCAGGATGCGATCGAGCAGGCTTTCGATATCATTCAGGTAACTGGTCAGGATGGCAAGGAACAATTCTTCCTTGTCCTTGAAGTGATAATACAATGCGGCTTTCGACACGCCCAACGCTTCGGAGATCTGACGCATGGCCAGACCATGATAGCCTTGCTGGATGAACATGCTTTTGGCGGTCGTCAGGATCTGTTCGCGCAGGTCGTTTTCTGAAGTCATACAGCCTATTGTATGCTTTTTCGGGTGCGGGTCAATGAGAGCTTAAGCTTCTGCTGCGACGCTGTCGCGATGAGCCACTTCCTGCTCGCGGCTCTTCAAGCCCAGCGACAGCACCACCATGACCGCGGCGATGACGCCGATGACCAGGTAGGCGGTGCCGTAGCCCGTCACGCCGCCGCCCATAGACGCGGCTACTGCGCCTACCAGGGCACTGCTGGTCAACTGGCCGATACTGGTGAACAGAGCGATCAGTCCCTGCGCGGAAGTACGGTCTGCAGTGGAGGCTTCATTGAGCATGATGTAACGCACAGGCGCGCCCAGCAGCGACGAGAGTCCAAACCCGATCACGGTGGCGGCGGTAATGAACAGCCATAATACCGAGGTCCAGTTCGAATTGCTAAGCATCAACATGCCGATTGCCAGCAACACCGTCCCTGCCAGCACGACGGCCTTCGACCCGAACTTATCCAGCAGGCGGCCGACCAGCGGCGACCCAACCGCCATCGCCAACACGACAGGCATCAGCAGGTAGCTGGCCGTGTGTTTGTTGATAATGGCGGGCATGGCCGCCACGGCCAGCGACGGAATGAATACCATCCCGACCTCGCCCAGGCCTGCCCCCGCCGAAAGGAAACTGGCTAGCACGGTTTGTCGGCTCTTGAACAGGCGCAGATTCAGGATCGGGTCCTCGGCGTTTTGCTCGATTTGCACGAAGACGTAGAGCAGCGCCGCCGCCAACAGCAGGAACGGCCAAACGTTGAGTGATATCAGGCTGCCCACGAAATTTTGCGCATCGATCTGGTTCAGGCCGTACGCGAGCGAAGTCAACAGGATGCCCAGCGTGAGCATGCCCAGTGTGTCGAATGGACGTTGAGTCTCAGGCCGTGTGGATGGCAGCAGTTTCAAGCCCATAAAAATGACAACCAGCGCGATGGGCAGGTTGATGATGAACAGCCACTCCCAGCCCGTAAAGCTAAGGATGATCCCGCCCAGGATGGGTCCCACTAAAAAGGCTAGTCCAAAGACCGCGCCGATCAGCCCCAGGGCACTACCGCGCTTCTCAGGCGGGAAGGTGTCGCCGATTACGGCGCTGGCCACAGGGAAGATACCACCCGCGCCGAGTCCCTGCAGGGCGCGGCCCGCCAGTAAAACGGCGAACAGGTTCGAGGGCGAAAGGGCCACCACCAGCGACCCGAGGGCGAAGAGCGTCACGTCCAGCACGTAGATGGAGCGGCGGCCGAACAGGTCGGATAATTTAGCCATCAGCGGCGTGCCGATCAGGTTGAACAGCACATAGACGGTGAAGGTCCACGTCAGGGCGCGGTCGCCCACGCCGAAGAATTTCTGGATCGAGGGCAGGGCAGGCGCCACGATGGCGATATCCAGCGCGCCCATCAACACACCTAAAAAGAGTACCAACAGAATTTGGTTACGGGTCTTGTCGTTCATGTTTCTCCTGTGAATAAGCGGATTTCACTTACTGACCGCTCGGTAAGTTTATAATAACAAAGTGGGAGTGCGCTGTCAAGAGAGGCGATGTAAGAGTTGTGTAAGTATGTCATTGCGAGCGGCGATTTTTGCCGCGAAGCAATCTCTTCAACAGCATGAGATTGCTTCGTCGCCGCTATCGCGGCTTCTCGCAATGACGGGGCGGTTTTGTGTTACGATTCGACTAAAATCCAAGATAGTCAATCAAAAAATCGTAAATCCAAAGAGGCTTTCATGTTCGATCTCCCCGATGATGAAATTGTTTCGCTTTCCAAAGAGCATGTCTTCTGGACCTGGTCAGCCCAGGCCAAGGTCAACCCGATCGCGGTCAAGCGTGCCAAGGGCGTGTACTTCTGGGACGTGAACGACAAACGCTACCTCGACTTCAACTCGATGACCATGTGTGTCAATATCGGTCATGGCGACGAGCGCGTGATCCGCGCCATGCAGGAGCAGGCTGCTGACCTGCCGTATGCCGCGCCTGGCATGACCACCCGCATCCGCGCACTGGCCAGCAAGGCCGTGGCCGACATCACCCCGCAGAAGGCCTTGAGCAAGGTGCTATTCACGCTGGGCGGGTCGGACTCGAACGAGAATGCCATCAAGCTGGCGCGCGGCTATACCAAACGCTTCAAGATCCTCACGCGCTACCGTTCCTATCACGGCGCGACGATGGGCGCGATGGCCGCCACGGGTGACCCGCGCCGTCAGATGTGGGAACCAGGCACGATGCCAGGTGTGGTGCATTTCCTCGACCCGTATCGCTATCGCTCAACATTCCATCGCACCAACCCGAACATCTCTGAAGCGGACTTCACGCAGGATTACCTCAACCACCTGGAAGAGATTATCCGCTACGAGGGTCCCGAGACCATCGCCGCCATTTTGATGGAGTCGGTCACGGGCACGAACGGCATCATTGTTCCGCCCGAAGGCTACATGCAGGGCGTGCGCGCGCTGTGCGACAAATACGGCATCGTCATGATCGCCGACGAGGTGATGAGCGGATTTGGCCGCACGGGCAAATGGTTCGCCGTGGATCACTGGAACGTGGTGCCAGACATCATGACCATGGCCAAGGGGCTCACGTCTGCGTATGCGCCGCTGGGTGCAGTGGCGATGAAGCCAGAGATCGCGGCGGCCTTCGATGAGCACGTCTTTGAGAGCGGCCTGACCTACACCTCGCATCCCATTTCGCTGGCGGCGGCGCTGGCGAACATCCAGGTGATGAAGGAAGACAAATTGGTGGAACACGCCGCCGAAATGGGACCCATCCTGAAGCGCATGTTGACCGACTTGGGAGAAGCGCATCCGTCTGTGGGCGAGGTGCGCAACATCGGCCTGTTCGGCATCGTCGAGCTGGTTCGGGACCGAGGGACGAAAGAGCCGATGGCCCCGTGGAACGGCTCCTCGCCTGAGATGGCGGCCGTCAAGAAATATTGCACCGACAATGGCCTGTTCCTGTATACGCACTGGCACACGCTGCTGATCATCCCGCCACTGTCCATCAGCGAGGCGCAGTTGAAGGAAGGTTTCGACGTGTTGGACAAGGCCCTGGAGGCCGCCGACCAGGCTGTCAGGTAAACCATCGCAGGAGGGATGCGCAGGCTGGGGGCCCTCCTGTTTTCTTATGAAAATTTGCGCTCAAACTCATTATAAGAAAAAGATTGCAATTCGTTTGCCTATTCTGCATTTATGCTAATATCGAAAATGGAGATGCCGTATCTCCGGGGAGTTACGGCTTGTCGAGCAAGTTTTGATATCGGTAGGAGGCGTCTGTGGCCAGGAAGAATAGCAAGCCCACCCCCGGACGGGTATTTTCCGAGGAATTATTTCAAACGATCTTTGCCCAAGCTGGGGATGGGATTTTTCTGGCTGATGCGCAGGGCCGGTACGTGGAGGTCAATGCCCGCGGCTGCGAGATGCTTGGATATACGCGCGAGGAATTGCTGCAACTGTCTATGCAGGACCTGATCCCTTCTGAGGAGGAGGCTTCCGATCCCATTCGATATGACATCCTGCGCGCAGGGGGGGGAGTAGTCAGGGAGCGTTACCTGAAGAAGAAGAACGGGTCCCTGCTGCGGGTGGAGATCAATGGGCGGGTGCTCTCCAATGGATACATGCTCGGCCTAGTGCGCGACGTTAGTGAGCGGCAACTGATCGAACAGAGCATGCGCGAACTGGCTGGCCAGTGGCAGGCCACTTTCGACGCCACTAGCGACGCAATCCTGCTTCTTAACAGGGATCAGCGCATTTTGCGCAGCAACCGCGCCATGCAAACCCTGTTCCGCCTTAGCGCCGACGAAATGGCTGGGAAATACTGCTGGGAGGTCGTACACGGTGCGGACGGTCCGTTGCCGAATTGTCCTACCTGCCGCATGTTGAAAACCCTGCGGCGGGAGACCCTGGAATTGAATCGGGAAGGCCGCTGGCTGGATGTGACGGTGGATCCCGTCCTAAACTCTGACGGGGTCCTGCTGGCGGCCATTCACGTCATCCGCGATGTCACGGAGCGCAAGCAGGCTGAAGAAGCCATTCGTCTTGCGGAGAAGCGTTACAAATCCCTGATCGAGAATGCCCCCGATGGCATTGTACTGATCGATGCAGATGGGCGCTTCAAGTACATCAGCAAATCTGCGCAAAATATTTTTGGATATAAATCCGAAGAAATCCTTCACACCGACCCTGCTGACCTGGCCCATCCCCAGGACTTGCAGACTCTCATCTCCCTGTTCAACTACCTGCTGGGAAATCCCTCCCAGGTTTCCACGCTTCAGTATCGGTTCCGCCACAAAGACGGGTCCTGGCGTTGGCTGGAGAGCACGTTCAGCAATCTGCTGGCCGAACCCAGCGTGGAGGCGCTGGTCGTCAACTTCCGCGACATCACCGAGCAACGCCAGGCGATCCAGTCCATGCAGGAGAGCGAGGAAAAATACCGCCAGCTTTTCAACCTGGGCGCGGATGCGGTCTTCCTGATCGACAACGAGGTTGGGCAGATCAAGGACGCCAACCATATCGCCTCCGCCCTGTACGGATACAGCCACGAAGAACTTCTCAAACTTTGCAACGTGGACCTTTCCGCCCAGCCCAGCGAGACCCGCGGCGCAGTTCAGACCGGTCTGACCAAGATCCCGATCCGCTTCCACCGAAAAAAGGATGGAACCATCTTTCCCGTCGAGATCGCTGCATCGCATATCACCTACATGGGCAGGCCCGCGCATATCGCCTTCATCCGCGATATTTCCGAGCGGCTCAAGGCCGAGCAAGCCCTGATCGAGAGCGAGGAGAAATTCCGCAGCCTGGTGGAGCAATCCCCCGACGGGATCATCATCGTGGACGAGAGCGGGCTGATCGTCGAGTGGAATCGCGGGCAGGAACTTCTCTCTGGGCGCAAACGGGGGACGGTATTGGGCCAGCCGATCTGGGAGGTCCAGTATCAATTGCTGCCGTCCGAGCTGCGGGTAGGGGGATTTGTCGAACGCGTCAAACGGAACGCCCTTCATACTCTCTCGACCGGGCTGGGTGGGGAATTGAACCTGCCGCGCGAAACCGTGATCCAGCATCCCGACGGGTCCCGCCGCAACGTCGAGATCGTCATGTACACCTACAAGACCGATATCGGTTATCGTGTGGGCAGCATTGCGCGCGATATCACGGAGCGCAAGCAGGTCGAGAAGCGCCTGGAGTATATGGCCATGCACGATGACCTGACGGGCCTCCCGAACCGACAGCTCTTTCAAGACCGCCTGTCCTCCGCCCTTGAGCGCGCCCGCCGCGAAAAGCACGGTATGCTGGCCGTCATGCTGCTCGACCTGGATAACTTCAAAGAGGTCAATGACACCTACGGCCACGCCTGCGGAGACCAGTTGCTGTGGCTCATGGCCCAGCGACTTCACAACTGCCTGCGGAAATCAGACACGGCGGCCCGTATGGGTGGGGATGAATTTACCCTGATCAACGAGGACGTGACCGATGTCGATGCCTGCGTGCTGGTGGCGCAAAAAGTGTTGAGCGCCATTTCGGAGCCGATGCAGATCGAGGACCATACCTTTGTGGTGACTGCCAGCATCGGTATCAGCCTGTATCCAGTAGACAGCGACGATGCCACCGCCCTGCTGCGCGAAGCCGATATCGCCATGTATCAGGCCAAGCGCGCCAGGAATTGCTTCCGCTTTTATAATCC
>CALLJA010000538.1 GCA_938008865.1 uncultured Anaerolineales bacterium | reverse complement strand
CCGTGATCGACGGGGATCTCAACAGTCTTTCCACCCGCAATATCGCGCAGCGTTGCAAAGAAATTTACCTTCATAAGAGCTTCTCCTGTAAGGTTGTGTCCAAACCCTAAAGGTTTTGAAAACCTTTAGGGTCTTCACTATTTATCGCGCATTACTTCGACGTTCATTTTGCCGCTGGAGATCGGAGAGAACAGGCTGATCACGTCCCCCGCCTGGAGCGGGGCGTTCAGGGCGCCATCCAGGCGCGGGTTGCGTCCGTTGACGAAGATGGGCACGTCCTGCCGCAGATTATTATCGGGACTGAAAAGTTGGGGATGAAGTTCGGGGAATCGTTCTACCAAATCCGTGAAGAGGTCGCGCAAGGTCATGTCGCGACCAAGGTCAGCGACATCGATGGCTTCCCTTCCCGCCAGTGCGCGCATGTTGGCATAGAAACGAATCTGCATACTCTCTCCAAAGAGAGTATATCAAAAAGGCCGCGTCATTGCGAGCGAAGCGAAGCAATCTCTTCACAATGACATTACGGACACTGAATGATGCCCTGCGCCCACAAGCATCCGCCACAGACGGGGGGAAGGGTGTTACCGAGGCAGTCCTCTTCATTCGCCTCGGAAAGGTCACAGCCGCCGCAGAAGGTGCAGGGTGCAAAGGCAAAGTTATGCAGGCGTTCTCGGTAGGCCAGGTATTCCGGGTCCAGCCACAGGTCCTCGATCCAGCGTACGCGCACGTTGCCAATGACATGCTTCTGGGAGAGGCGCGGCTTACCGTGCAGATAGCTCATGTGCGTGTGCATCAACGGCCAGCAGGGACTGACATCGCCCGTCCACGAGATGGACAGAGTGCCGCTTTCGACGAAGTTACACACATCGTTGGCGCCGCCCCAGTTATTGCCCGCATAACTGACGTTGCAGCCGCTGTTGAAGGCCTCGGTCAGCGCGGCCTGGGTTTCTTCGTTGAAGTCCATTTTGGGCAGGCTGAGTTTGGGCAGCACGGGCGAAGGCATGTAGGCGATGTTGCGCATGGTACGCGTGTAGAGCCGCTCGGCTTGCATCTCTTCCGTGGCAGGCTGGACGTTACTGACCGAGTAATAGCGCGCGCCGAAAGTATGTCCCAGTTTGATGATCTTCGGCAGATCGTCGATATTGCGCTTCATGGCCACGAACGCGACGCCGATCTCAGGAACGGGGAAATGGCCCTTTTTACGGAGCCCGGCCAGGCGGCGAATGTTCGCCAGCACGGTCGGCAGTTCCGCCCCGAGGCGCACATCCTCGTAATGCTCGGGGGTGGCCCCATCCAGCGAGATCCACAGGATGTCGAGTCCCGAGTCGATCAGTTGGCGGGCGATCTTCTCGGTCAGGATGGTGCCGTTGGTGATGAGTTCGACCTTGACGCCCAGTTCCTTGACGCGCCGAACCCACTCGACGGTCTTCGGGTGGAAGAGCGGTTCACCGATGCCGCCGAAGTACACGTCGGGGATGGGCGACATGCGCTTCAGGCCTGCGAGGATACGCTCGAAGGTCTCTTCGCTCATGCGGCCGATGGGCTGCTCCCAGGCGTTGCGGAAGCAGGTGATGCAGTCGAGGTTGCAGGCGACGGTCGGCTCGATATAGACCTTGGTCAACTGGGTGACGGGGCGGTGCATGCGCACAAAGTTATGGCCCTCGTCCAAGCGGACCTTCGAGCCTGGCAGCAACCCGAACTGGCGGGCCACCTCGGGCGGCAGGATCAGTCGTCCGCTTTCGTCCACTTCGGCCCAGGCGGTGGTCGGTTTGGTTGAAATGTTCATACGCGCTCCTCATAATAAAGCAATTCACACTAATCATATCCATTTTACAAAAAAAGGCACGTGATATAAGTTACAAAAAAAGCGATGACAAATCACCTTCGGGGCGGTGTTATAATTTTTGCGTCCAAACCTCGAAAAGGAGTCTATCCCGTGGCCGACACCCGTGTCCAGAAGTTTGCCAAAGTGCTGGTGGAGCACTCCGCCCGCATCGTTCCAGGCGACCGCGTCTTGATCGAAGCAACCACAGCCGCCGAGCCGCTCATCCGTGAGTTGTACATTCAGATTTTGGAAAAGGGCGGCATCCCCCACCCCATGATCGCCTTGCCCGGCATGATGCCGTTCAGCCAGGACGACATGTACGTGACCTATGCCAAGACCGACGCGCAGCTGGAGTTCGTGCCCACCTTCTACAAGCTGGCCTACGACCAGTTCGAGAGCCGCATCCGCATTCACTCGGCGACGAACACCCGCGGCAGCAGCAACCTGGACGGGGTCAAGGGCGGCAAGCGCGGCAAGGCGTTGAGCGCAATCACCGAGGCGCAATTCCGCCGCGGCGCGGAGGGCGTCTTCAAGTGGGTCACTACGCAGTATCCCACCGAAGCTTACGCCCAGGATGCCAACATGAGCCTGCAGGAATACGAGGACTTCGTTTTTGGCGCGGTCCACACCAACGAGGACGATCCCATCGCCTTCTGGCAGGGTGTGAAGGACAAGCAGCAAGCCGCCGTGGATTATATGGCCGGCAAGAACCAGGTCATCCTACGCGGCCCGAACGTGGACCTGACCCTCTCGGTCAAGGGCCGCACCTTCATGAACTCGTTCGGCACCTTCAACATGCCCGACGGCGAGATCTACACGGGCCCGGTGGAAGACTCGGTCAACGGCTGGGTGCGCTTCACTTATCCCGCCAACTACGGCGGCGTGAGCGTGGAAGGAGCGGAAGTGACCTTCTCGAAGGGGCGCGTGCAAAAGGCCCAGGCCGACAAGAACCAGGATTACCTGCTCAAGACCCTCGACAGCGACGGCGGAGCCCGTTATCTGGGTGAATTCGCCATTGGCACCAACTTCGACATTCAGCGCTTCACGGGCCAGATCCTGTTCGACGAGAAGATCGGCGGCTCGTTCCACATCGCGTTCGGCGCAGGCTATCCCGAGACGGGCTCGAAGAACAAGTCCTCGATCCACTGGGACATGATCTGCGACATGCGCACTGACTCCGAAATTCTGGTCGACGGCGAGCTGTTCTACAAGAACGGGCAGTTCGTGTTCAATAAGTAA
>CALLJA010000537.1 GCA_938008865.1 uncultured Anaerolineales bacterium | reverse complement strand
ATGGCGATCTTGCCGATGCCCATTTCGTTCAGGAAGCGGTCGAGCAGGCGGGCCTGCTGTTCGAGAGAGTATTTCGAGGGCTCGCGGGCCGTGTCGCCAAAGCCAAACAGGTCGAGGGCGTAGGCGCGGAAGGAGGTGGAGGCGACCTGCATGGCGGCGATCCAGTAGCGCCAGGAGCCGACCCAGCCGTGCAGGAAGACGATGGGGCGTCCGCGTCCCAATGCCTCGTAGTGCACGATGGAGCCGTCGATCATGATGGCGCTCATGGCCTGTCCTGGGTTCCTTTTCTATTTGCCGAACTTGGTAAGGATGGCGCGCACGCGCTCGGTGAGCTGGTCTGGGGCGAAGGGCTTGAGCAGGTATTCCTCGGCGCCCGCTTCGAGACCCGTGGCGATCTCGCCTTCCTGTCCCTTGGCGGAGAGGAATACCACGGGAATATCTTTCAATTCGGGGTTGGCCTTCATGGCACGGCAGGCGTCGTAACCGGTCATACGAGGCATACGCACATCCATCAGCGCCAGATCGGGCAATTCCTTTACAGCCTGCTGCACGGCCTCCTCCCCGTTGGCGGCCGTTACCACCTCGTAGCCTGCAAAGCGCAGCGTGAAGGCCACCAGTTCGCGGATATCGGGTTCGTCTTCAGCAATCAAGATTTTTGTCATTCGATCCTCAATTCGTTACTTCTCAATTCTTTTGTGTGGGCAGGGTAAAGGAAAAGACGCTGCCTTCGCCGGGTATGCCGTTGCTGCGCATCCAGATGCGGCCCTTGTGCATCTCCACCAACTGGCGGACGATGGGCAGGCCGAGGCCTGTGCCCGGGGTAGCCAGCACAAGCGGATGTTCGCCGCGGTGGAAGCGCTCAAAGATGCGGCCCTGGTCTTGGGCGGGGATGCCCACGCCGTTGTCCTCCACATCCACCTGGATCTCCCTGCCGTCGAGGGATTGAACGCGGATTTTGATGGTGCCATTTTCGGGCGTGTAGTTGTAGGCATTGTCCACCAGGTTGGCGATGATCTGGCGCACGCGTTCGGGGTCGCCCAGCACGCGCGGCAGGTCGCGGGGTGCGTCGAGCGAGATGGCCATAGGCTTCTTCTCGTCCTGGGTGCGGCGCAGCATTTCGCCCAGCACGTCCTCGGCCACGTCGCGCACGTCGATGGGCTGCGGGGTCAGGGTCACGCGGCCTGCCTCGATGCGCGAGATGTCGAGCAAGTCGTTGACCAGCACGTTCAGGCGCTCAGCGTTGTTCTTGATGATCTGTAGGAAGTGCGCCTGGTTCTCGTTGAAAGCGCCCGCCGCGCCCATCAGCAGGATGTCGGTGTAGCCCTTGATCGAAGTCATCGGCGTGCGCAACTCGTGGCTGACGGTGGCCACGAACTCGGACTTCAGGCGGTCCACTTCGACCTCGTGCGTGATGTCGCGGAAGATGGACACAGTGCCGAGGAAATCGTTTTGGAAGATGACCGGCGCGAGGTGGATCAGGGCGATGCGGCCCGTCTCCAATTCCAATTGCTGGGCATAGGTGTCGCCCTGTTCGTAGGAGGAGGGTTCCTCGGACCAGCGGCGGATGGTCTCGATCAGTTCGGCGGTATTGCCGAACAGGCCGCCAAAGGATTCGAGCGCCTGCCCGAGCATATCGTCGGATCGTACATCCAGGATGCGCTCGATGGACGAGTTGGCGAAGGCGATGGCGTTGTCGCTGCCGGTGACGAGCACACCGTCGGCCACGGCTTCGAGGATGGCTTGCGAGCGGCTGGCCTCTTCCTGTTCCTTGCGGAGCATCGAGCCGAGGCGTTCAGCCTGGTCGCGGATGAGTTCGTACAGGTGCGCATTGTTGATGGCTACGGCCACCTGGCTGGCAATGGCCTTGACCAGGTTCAGGATGTCGGGGCTGAAGAACTTCAGGTCGCGGTGGAAGATCATCAGCACGCCGATCACATCCTCGCCAACCAGCAGCGGGGCGACGATGGAACTGCGATGGTCCTGGCCTGCGTTGTTCGAGCGCACCCAGCGCGAGTCTTTGTGCAGGTCCTCGACCAGCACGGCCTCGCGGTTCTGCACCACCCAGCCCGCCAGACCCTCGCCCACTTTGAGCGTGAAGCCGCGCGAGTTGCTTACGTCGGCGCGGTCGCTCAAGTAACCGTAGCCCGCGCGGTAGTGCAGCAGGTAGTCTTCGGGGTTCAGCAGCATGATCGTGCCCTGTTCGGCGCCTGTAGCGTCATTGAGCAACGACAGCGTGCGGTTGAGCGCGCGGTCCAGGTCGAGGCTCGAAGATACCTCGGTCAGGATGCGCAGCAAGGTGACCGTGTTCTGCTGTTCGCGCGTCAACTGGGCGGTGCGCTCGATGACGCGTTGTTCGAGTTCCTGCGCCAGGCGCTGGGTCTCGGCGAACAGTCGGCTGTTCTGGATGGCGACAATGGACTGGTTGGCCAGCGTGCCGAGGATCTGCAGGTCGTCGGGTGTGTAGGCGTTGGCATGATAACTCTGCGCCGAGAGCATACCGATGGCCTTGCCGCCCGGGCTGACCATGGGCACCGACAGGATCGAGAGCGGGTCGGCTTCGCTGCCGTAAGAGATGCCGCCCGCCTGGTTGGTGTCTTCGGAGGTGTTGGTGAGGATCGGCCGCCCCGTGCGGATGACCTGCCCCGTCAGGCTTCCGTCGTCCATCGGGTACACGAAGGACGGGATCCGCATGCCCTGGTCGATCAGGTACACACCCTCGATCTCGTTATTGGCCTCGTCATACAGGCTGATGACGAAGGACTCGGCCGACATCAGTTTCTTGACCGAGCGCTCCACCGCCGCGTAGATCTGTTCCAGGTCGAGGGTGGCGCCGATCTCGGCGCTGCTTTCGTTGAGGATTGAGAGGCGCTGCGCCGTTTGCAGGGTGGCCTCGTACAGGCGGGCATTCTCCAGCGCGATGGCCGCCTGGTTGGCGACCGTGCGGGCCAGTTCGATCTCGTTCAGGCCGAAGGCACCTTCGTCCGTGGAGTGGATGAAGAGCAGGGCGCGCAGTTCGGCGCCGCTGATGAGCGGAACCGCCAGCAGCGACCGGCTGTCCTCGCCGACGAAATCAGCCAGCGGAGCCAGGTCCCGTTCGCGTTTGACGTTACTGGTGTTGAACACGCCCAGCGACTCGCGCAGGCGCTCGAAGAGGGGTGTTTGGGGCAAGGCCTGCGGCAGTTTCTGCCCGGCAGCGGGCGCGGATATCTTCCAAGTGGCGCGACCGCCCTCGACCATCACTGCCGAAACGCGGCTCACGCTCATGGCTTGCAACAATTCCGTGCTGGCCAGGTGCAGAATCTGGTCCGCGTCCAACAGGCCGTTGAGCGAGGACGAGAAGCGGTTGAGCGCAGCCAGGCGCTGCGAGCGCTGGGTCAGTTCGGCGGCGCGGCCCAGGCTGTCTTCGTACAGGCGGGCGTTCTCCAGCGAGACCACTGCCTGGCTGGCGAAGGTCATCGCCACCTGGACGTAATCTTCGTGATAGAAGTGCGCCTGCCATTTTTCGAGCGCGATCATGCCGGTCAACTCGCCCTTCGAAAAGAGCGGAATGCCCAGCCAGGACAGGCGTGGGGCTTCGAGGTGCGGGAAGCGCGGGTCTTCGCGCACGTCGCCGACGGCAATGGCGTGGCCCGTGCGGGTCATCTCGTTGAACAGGGCGCTGTCGGTGATGGAGGTGGTCAGGCCCAGGCGGCGTTCGTTGTCTGGGAAGCCGTTGGCGGAGGCCACCTTGAGGCGGTCCCTGTCGCGCAGCCACAGCGTGGCCGTGTCGTAGGGCAGGATGGCCTGCAGCCGTCCCAGCAGGGAGGCCACCAGTTCGTCGCTGCGCAGGCTGGCCGTCAGCGAGGCGGAGGCTTCGTTGAGCGACTCTAATTGCTGGGCGCGTTCCTGGGTGGCCTGCACCAGGCGCACGTTTTCGAGCGAGACCGCCACCTGCTGGGCCAGGGAGAGCAGCAGGGCCTCGTCGTCCGGGCGGAAGGCCGCCACGGTGTTGAAGTTGTCGAGCACCAGTACGCCCAGGTTCTTCTCGCCCGCCTGGATCGGGATGAGCAGGCTCGAAACGGGCAGGCGTCCGCCCGTGGCCTGACGGTAGAGCAACAGGTTGTCGGCGTTGAGCGGATAGTCGCGCAGGAAGTTGATCTCGTCGGCGCGGCGCGGCTTGCGCCCCTCAAACACCTGTCCGGGCAGGGCCTCGCCGCTGCGGTAATTGACGCGCAGCAGGCTGGCGTTGTCGGCATAGCCTGAGACGGCGCGCGCGATCAACTGCTCGGCTTGTGGGTTCCATAACAGGGCCACACCGGCGTGGGCGTTGGCGATCACGCGGCGCGCGCTTTCGAGCAGCGACTTCAGCATCTCGTCCGGTGAGAGGCCCGCGATGCGGCGGCTGAAGTCGAGCAGCAGGTCCACTTCTTGCAGACGGCGGCTGGTCTCGCTGAGCAGGAAGATGTTTTGCAGGATGACCGAGGTCTGGCGCGAGATCTGGAAGTAGACCTGGCGGTCCTCTTCGGTGAAAGCGGCCAGCGGCTCGGGCGTGACGGCCAGCATGGCGGCTGTCACCTGGTTACGGACGGTCACCGGCAGGCAGATCATGCCCTTGGCGCGCAGCGAGGTGAGCAACGGCGTATCGCGCCACTCCTCGTCCTCGTCGAGGTTGGCGATCAGGATCGGATTGCCCGTTTGCAACACAATGCGCAGCGGGTTGCGCTGACCGAACAAGGCCTCCACGTTGGTGGCGCGCGGAATGCTGCCCAGTGGCGGCATCAGGCGCGGACCTTCGGGCGAGTTCTCGGCCACCAGCGCGGTGGACATGCCCAACTGGGTCAGCGTTTCGGTGGCCAGCGCCTTGAGCGCCGATGCAGCGTCCAATTGGCGGCTGACCGATTCGGTGATGGCCAGACCCGCGCGGATGCGCTGGGCGCGGCGTTCCAGGTTGTGTAGCGAGATGGTCTGTTCGAGGTCCTTGCGCAGCAGCATTGGCAGGTCGTTCTGACTCACACTGAGCAGTTTCTGCTGGCGCTGGATGCCGTCGGACAGGGAGATGATGCGCGTCTGGTAATTGCTGATGCGCGACGTGTTGTTGATGACCAGCGCCGCCTGGGCCGCGAAACCTTCGATCATCTCGATCAGCGGTCGGTCGGGGCGCAGGCCGTTTGAGGGGTCGTCCACGCTGATGACGCCCAGCATATTGCCCTGGCCGTCTTCCATCGGTACCAGTAGGAAGTCATCCGCATTCCAGGCGTTTTGCGCGCCGCGCGCCGAAGCCTCGTAGTTCGAGTACACGTAATGCACGTCAGCCGGCAGGATCGGTGTCTGGTCGGAGGGGATGAAGTATGAATGGCTGACCTTGAACTCGGGTTTCATCAACTGTTGCAAGCCGCTCAGGGGCTGTTTGCGGGCCAGCAACTCGTTCAGGGTTTCCTGCGAGAGGCCCACGCCCGTCACGCGCCGCAACATTCCCGTCTCGGTTTCGAGGATGCTTACCAGCACCACGCGGAAGGGCGTGGAGTTGCGGATGCCCTGGGCTAAGGCCGCGAGTGCCTGGTCGAGCGGCACATCCTGGCGCAGAATGCGGTTGACCTCGATCAATTTGCCGAAGGCTTCTGCCTGGCGGCGCAGGGCCTCGGAGCGCCGACGTTCCTGCTGGTATTGGCGTGCGTTATGGATGGCAATGGCCGCCTGGGCCGCCATCACTTCCAGCAGGTCGCGTGCCTCGTCGTTGAAGAAGGATGGGCGGCTGGAGTGCAGGTCAATCAGGCCGACGGCGCGTCCCTGTTGCAGGATCGGGACTACCAGCGCCGAACGAACCTCGTCGTGCGGGGCCTGTCCGCCGCTGACGTTTGCATCTGCCACGATAAACGACTGCCCCGACTGCAACACCTTCTGCCCGAGCGGCCCCGGGCCGCCATCGATAGGGCAGCCCACCGACATGACCACCGACTGCGCGCCGCCCTGCTCTTCCACCAGCAGGATCGTCCCGCAATCGGCCTTGAGGGTGCGCATGCTCTCCTCATGGATGATCTGGAGCAGCGACTTGAGTTCGAGCGAAGCGCCAAGTTCACGGCTGACGCGCGCGATGGAGGTTAACTGCTCCACGCGACCGCGCAGGGATGAGTCCGTTTCGGTCAGCAGTTGGCTGCTTTCCACGGCGGCGGCCAGTTGACCGGCGGCAGTCGAGATCACTTGTAGGTCGAAATTGTTGAAGTGGTCGCTCTGGCGGCTGCCCATCATCAATTCGCCCATGCTGTGTTCGCGCACCACCAGCGGTACCACCACGGCCGACTCCATCTGCATGGCATCTTTCAACGGGCGGTAGATGGACAGGATGCGCGGGTCTGTACTCAACCGTCCGGAGAGGAAGGTCTTGCGGCTGTGCGAAACGGTCCGCAGGAATTCGGGGTCGTCCACGAACACCTGGCCGAAGTTCTCGACCACCTGCTCAGGTACCTGCCAGGCCGATTCGTGATGCAATTGCAGCGCTCCACGCGCTTCGTCCAGTAGCAGGATGCCGCCTGCGTCGGCTTGGAACAGGCGGGCCAGTTCCTGCATCGAATACTTCAATATCTCATCCAATGTGATGGACGAGGCCGAGAGACTGGCGATGCGGCGCAGGGCGTCGGAACGCTGCGCGCGCGAACGGGATTGCTGCACCAGCAGGGCATTCTCGATGATGGTCGCTGCCTGATTGGCAACGATGTTCATCAGCCGCACTTCCTGGCTCGAGAATGGCGCGGTCCCCTTGCGGTGATGAGAGACTTGCAGGTAGCCCACCATGCGTCCGCCCGAAACGAGCGGCGCCAGCGCGGAATCGCGCAGGCTGGCGGCGATGGCCACGTTGGTCAGCCCGAGCGTGTGCCAGTTCTCGTCCTGGGCCGCATCGAGGGTCAGGATGGGTTTGTTGTGATGCAGGATACGCTCGGCCGGGCTGTCGGCGGCGACCGGCGCGCGGTAGATCTGCACGATTGAGATCGGCAGGCCGCGGAAGGGCACCTGGCCCTCCAACATGCGGCGCGTCTCGTCGTACAGCAGGAAACCGACAATCTCCGCATCGAAGAGCGGGGCGATGCTTTCGACCAGACGAGAGAAGAGGTCCTTCGGGTCCTGGATGGCGCTCACGGCTTGGGTCAGGTTAGCCAGCCCGGCCAGTTCGGATGCACGGGTCTGTTCCTCAGCGTACAGCGTGGCGTTGCGAATCGCCACCGCAGCCTGGCCTGCGATGAAGCGCACCAGTTCCAGGTCGTGCTGGCCGAAGGCGGCTGCGCCCATCTGGCCTGCTTCGAGCGTGCCCACCAGATCGCCACCCGCCATCAACGGGACGCCAAGATAGGATTGCAGACGCAGCGAGGCGTCAGCCTGGAGGATCTGTTCGCGCCCGAGCAGCAGCGACTGACGCTGATTCACCAGCCGCGAGGTGAGCGCGCCAAACTGGGACTGGCTCACGCGGGTTGCCGACGAGGCGCCCTGGGCGGTGACATGCACCCAATAGGTCGTCAGTGACTGGTCGGCCTGGTTCAACACCTTCAGTTCCATCACCTCGGCTGGGGCCAGGCGGTTGACGTTTTCCAACACCGATTGGATGGTGGATTCTAGGTCGAGGCTGGCGGCGATGGACTGGCTGAAGTCGGTCACCACCTTGAGAATGGCACCGCTTGTTTCGCCGCCGCCTAGGGCGGGCGTTAGATCGAGCTGGCGCAGGGTCACCAGTATTAACGGGATCCCGCCAGGCACCTCGTAGGAGGTGGCCTCCAGCAGCCGCCCATTGACGGTCAGTCGTTTCTGGCCGGGTCGGGCGCAAACTTGCAGGAAGTCATCCAACGGGCGCACGCGGCGGGCCAGGCGTTCCAGGTCGGCGCTGTCATCTTCGTCGAGTGCGAACCACTGGCGCGCGAGCGCGTTGACATAACCGATCCGCCCGCCGGGCTGGACGATTACGACCGCGTCTGAAGTTTGTTGTGTGTCGGTGGGGGGGAGGAGGTCGGGCTGGCCGGGTTGGGCGGCATTCTGCCCGCGCGGCAGGAATACCATGACCGCCCAGACCAGGAACAGGGAGAGGAGTGCGAGCGATAACAGCCCTATGACTGAGTTCAGGCCGGCCAACATGGATCTATTTCACCACTTACGCGGCGGACGAGTTCGCGTCCTGGCGGCGCGCCTCGGCAGCCAGTTCGGTAATCTCGCGGATGTCTGCGAAGGACTGCTGGCTGGGCGAGACCACACCAACAGAAAGCGTCATGAACGGGACCTTATCCATGCCGCCATCGGGCCGCGGGGCCTGGATGAAGCCCTGCTGGCGGTCGATGAAGTTGTAGTGCGTCAAGACCTCCTCCGCGAAGCGGCTCTTGAGGCGGCCCTTGAGGGCAGCGGCGGTCTCGTCGCGGGTGATGACAATGAAGTTGTCGCCGCCCGCATGACCGATGAAATCGGAGGGGGTCCCCGCCTCGTCCACGGTCTCGCTGATCAGCATGGCGGCGAAGCGCATCACATCGTCGCCGGCCACGAACCCGTACACGTCGCGGAAGGCGTCGAAGTTGTTGACGCGGATGTCGAGCAGCGCCCAGCGTTCCTCGCGGATGATGCGGCGCAATTGCTCTTCGATTAGGCGGCCGGCAGGCAGGCCCGAGCGCGGGTCGGTCAGACTCTCGCGCTCTGAGCGGCGGATGGCGCCCATCACGCGCAGTTTGAGTTCTTCGATATCGAACGGTTTGGTGATGTAATCGTCCGCGCCCAGTTCCAGGCCCTGCAATTTGTCGCTGCGCTCGTCCTTCTGGGTCAGGAAGATGACCGGGATGTGGCTGGTGCGGGTGCTGGTGCGCAGGTTGCGGCAGACTTCATACCCGTCGATGTCGGGCAGCATGATGTCCAGCACGATCAAATGGGGCAGGACATGCTTGGTCTTCTCCAGGGCGTCTGCGCCGCGATTAGCTACATCCACTTCGTACTGCAGCCCCGTGAAGTAGATCTTGAGCATATTGGCGATGTCAATATCGTCTTCTACGACCAGCAGGCGGGCATTTCCCATAAGGCCTCCAAAAATCCTATTTGCGTCGCGCCCTTCGGGCGTTCGTACGCACAGTTTCGATCTGCTCTTCGGTCACTTCCTGTTCAAAAGAACGGAAACCGCTCAAGCGAAAGCCGTGCCTTTCGGCAATGACATTTATTTCCTGGACCCGTTCAACCGTGATGTCTTTGCCCACGGTATAGTCCTCGAAACGGCCTTCCAGCGTAAGGGCCATGGTTTCGGCCATGCAGGCGTACGCCTTCCCGTGCGGAAAACCGAAGTTAAAATGGAAATTCACGGGGCCTGGCACGTCCACCATTCCGCCGTCAATCACTAATATATCATTTCTCGCCGCGGCCACCATTGCAGAAACATCGCGGGGGCGGGCCACGTCGCAGACCACGCTGCCGGGCAGCAAATGCTCGGGGCGGATGATGTCGTGGATGGCGCTGGTCACGGTCAGGATCAACTGCGCCCGCGAGAGGACGTCCATCTTCGTGCTGGCTACCAGCCTGCTTTTGGCGCGGACCTGGAGCCGCTCCCGCAATTCTGCGAGTTTTTTCTCGTCCCGGGCCACGAGCAGCAACTCGGCGGCCTCACCGGCCAACAGTTCGGCGCACACGCGGCCGATCGCGCCAGTCGCGCCAACCACCGCCACGGTGGCGTCTTTCATGGAAATGTCCATGATGCGGGCGGCGTCACGGATGGCCTGGACGGCCAGTGCCACCGTGTAGGAGTCGCCCGTCGTAACGGGAACCGTCAGACGGTCCGCGATGGTGATGCCCGCGTCGCCCACCACCGAGGTGAAGGCGCCGAGGCCCAGGATGTTGGCGCCCAGTTTTTCGGCCAGGCGGCCGGTCTGGATAATTTTACGATATACCGTGTTTACGGGCAATTCCAACATGCGGCGCGGCGTGAACGGGCAGGCGATGAACCAGCCCTTGATCTGCTTGCCGCTTGCCTGCGAGGTGATGCCCTCGATCTCCGAGATGTAAACGGGCGGAAAGTAGGTGGAGAAGAAATCGATCTGGCGCTCGTTCAGCACCTTCCCTAGAAAGGGGAATTTTCGGCTGACGTCGCGCTTGGGGTCGATGGGGTGGATGATGAAAGCAAACGAATCCATGCCTACCACGACTCCGTATCCACATGGGTCTGGGGATGGTAGGGAGTCTGGTGCATGTGGGCGGCCTTCATGCGGTGGTGGTCGCTGTCCTCGAAGCGGATGTCGCGGTCGATGATACGGCGCTCCTTCGAGGCGGCTAGCACCACGTCCGATTCGATGGTGCGGGCAGGGTAGACCAGCATGCCTGCGCCGATACGGCAGTTGTGACCCACGCAGCCGCCCATCACCGGGCGGTTGGAGAGACCCAGTTTGCCATCGCCGCCGATGGCGCGGATGGGGGCGGGGATCAGGTTGTAGTCGGTGAATGTGGAGCCTGCGCCGATGAAGGTATTGCGTCCCACCACACACATTTGCAGGCAGGTATTCTGCGCGATCATGGAGTTTTCCATCACGGTGGTCATGAACAGCGCGGCGCGGAAGGGCAGGAAGGTTCCGTCGCCCACCACTGAGAGCATGATCTGCACATCCTGTGAAACGTTGACGTTGCTGCCGATGATCGAATTCTCGATGACCGCGCCCGCGTTGACAGTGACATTATCGCCGATGGTGGTCGGCCCGTGGATGGTGGCGCTCGGGTCGATGACGCAGTTCTTGCCGATCTTGACCAGTTCCGAGCATTCCAATACCTGGCGGCCTTCATAGACGGCCTTGCTCAGAATGCCCGCCTTGAATACCCAATCTTCGTCCAGGCGTTTTTCGAAGCGCGCTCCGCGTGCGAACAGGCCAAAGACCACGTCTGCGATGTAAATGTGGACCCACGAGTCGATGGCCAGCAGGCAGCGCAGTGGCACCTGGAAGACCAGGTCGCCGCTCTTGTCGGCCATGTAGGTGGGGACGTGGTAATAGCCGATCTCGCGCGACTGCAGGTCGATGACCAGCGGCTCCACGTCGGCTACGGGGCCGTTGGGGTAGTACCACAGGTCGGCCAGATAGACGCTACCCGCGGGGGTGTAGGAATTGGACAGAGGCAGGGCGTGTTCGCGGAAGGCGGGGTCGTTCACCGAGAAAGCCGCGCGTGAGGCGTGCTTGCGCTTCCTTGCTTCGCTGAGAAAGGTCTTGATGTAGCCTTCATCGAAGAACAGGTTGTCGCGGTACACCAGGGTGGGCTGGCGGGTGGGCTGTAGGCGTTCGCCCGCGCGCAACTCCTGCTCGCTGGTCGCGTAGGGCGCAAGCAGGTTGCGCTGGTGCAGCCAGAGCGGCGAGTTCTGCACGCGCAGTTCGCGCGCCGTCTCGCAGAAGGGCGCAATGATCTTCGGGGCATTCAGGATAACCTTGTGCATGGACTTATTATAAACAAGAGCGGGTTTCCCCGCCCTTGCAACCTCATGAATATTATGGAATGGGTGTTTTTTCGATGCTGATCGTGCAGGCGGGGTCGCCGCGCGCGATGCATTGGATCTCTTCCACGTTGAAGATTTTGCCGCCGCTCAGCCAGTAGAGCGATTCTTGCAGCAGGCCTACTGCCAAGTGGCAGACCGGGTCCTCGGTGTGGCGGTCCCAGCATAGCGGGCAGCGCTCGATGTGCCAAAACAGGTGTGAATCGGTCTCTTCCAGCCGCACCGTCTGGTCGGTCTGGTGGTTGAAGAGGTCGGCAAAGGCTTTTGCGCCGACATGCAGTTTGGCGGGCAGCGGCAGCAGGCGGAAGGCCATCTCAGTCAGCCCGAGTTGGGAGCCGTACTCGCGCAGGCCGTAGGTGAAGACCGCCCGTCCCGCCCGCAGCGCCAGTCCGCGTCCGCCGCGCGGGCCGTAGGCCTGCTCCAAGGCTGCGAGCATGTCGCTGATGGTCTTGAAAGGGAGGCTGCGTTCAGGGGAGGCAGGCGGATAGTTTCCAATGTATTCGCCATGCGAAGCCAGGTTCAGGACCGCATTCACCCCGTTGCGGCTGATGATCTCTTCCATTCCTTGCAGAATGATCCGCCCCATCTTCTGCGGATAAAAGTAACCTTCACTCATGAGACAGGCTCATCCAGAAAAGCCTTGAGTTTCTGGCTGAATTCGGTCGGCTCTTCGAGCATGGAGAAATGGCCCGCCTTTGGAAAACGCACGATCTGCGACTGCGGAATGCCTGCCAGCATGGGCTGCCATTGCATGGGATGGACGATCTTGTCGCGGTCGCCATACATGCCCATTGCGGGGATGTGAACCTGGCCCAGCGATGGGCGCAAGTCGGTGCGGCGCAGCGAGGCAATCGAGCGCAGGAACGACTCGACGGTCGTCTTGGAAAGGTCACGGTCCATCATTTCGGGGAAGCGCGGGTCACTGCAGATCTGGCGGGAGTAATAGTATTTCATCCACGCGCGGAAGGGGCCCATCATGTTGAAGAGCAGGAAGGCTACAGGCCGATAACCCGACATCTTAAGCAGCGGCGCTAGCGACGAGCCGACGATGGGCGAACCGACCACCACCACCTTGCTGACCCGCTCCGGGTAGCGCATGGCGACCGACAGACTGACTGTGCCGCCCATGCTGTGTCCCACCAGCGGCGCGCGCGCAATGCCAAGCTGTTCCATGAACTGATTGACCAGGTCTACGAAATCGTCCACCGCGTAGCTTTCGCGTTTTTTGCCCGATTCGCCAAAGCCCCAGAAATCCAGGGCGTAGGTGCGGTAGAACGCCCCTAGGAAGGCCATGGTCTCCTGCCACAGGCCCCAGGATCCCAGCCAGCCGTGCAGAAGGATCACCGGCCTTCCGCGGCCGTAGACCTCGTAGTGAACAATTCCCTGATTGGTGGTGATGGAAGACACGCTGCTACGAAACCCTCGGCCGTTATTTTCCGCTTTCCATTTCCTCGAGGATGCTATAGAGCAATTCGAGAAGGGTCGATTTGACCATGTTGCGGTCGGTAGCCACGCAGGGCAGGAGCTTGGTCTTGGCATCCAGGCGCAGGGCATGACGCATGTCCTCGATGTCCCAGGCGTCTTCGCGGTCCTGCTTGTTGGCAGCCACCACATAAGGGGTTGGCGCGTAGGCGCGGAAGGTCTCTAGAATTGAGCGCGCCTCGCGGAAGGTCTCCGGGCGGGTGCTGTCGACCATGACAATGAAGCCGAGCATGCCCTCGGAGAGGATCTCCCACATGAAGTCGAATCGCTTCTGGCCGGGCGTGCCGAAGAGGTACAGCACCAAGTCTTCGTCCACGGTGATGCGGCCGAAGTCCATGGCCACCGTCGTGTTGTCCTTGACGGTGCGCTCTTCTCTGGAAGAGATCTTCCGCTCGGTGGAGACGACATCGATCTCGCTGACCGACTGGATGAACTCCGTCTTGCCGGCGCTGAAGGGACCTGTTACCACCATTTTGACCGTTTGCATAAATATGATTCCTTCTATCCGTGATTACATCGAGCGGATGCGCCCGATCAACTTGTTGATCAGCGATTTCTGTTCGTTCTTGTCCTGCGTCGGGTACGTCTTGGGGCTGGGCGGCGTGACTACGCCCGCAGGCCGCACAATCTCCACCAGCCCGGCTTGCAGCAGGCCGTACACGATACGGCGGATCTCCAGGTCGTTCATCTTGCAGGCCGCCGCGATCTGCTTCATGGTGTTCTTGGGATTGATGAACTTGACCACGCGCCACTCTTCCACATTTAGGTTGACATTGGTTAGCGGGCGGTCGGTGAATTTGAGCGCCATCTCGAGGCTGGGGATCTCGTCTTGCAACTGTTCCCATTCGCGCAACTGGCGCGAGCCTTCGATGATGATGTTCTCCAGGTCGAGCCGCACGTTGATGCGGTCCTCGGGGGCCAGCATGTCGGCCTCGAAACGGAAGATGCCCTCCACCCAGGTGAACAGGCGGCGGATGATCTCGGTGAAGTACCCCTGCAGGTTGAGGAGGATATCCTCCTGCGTGACGTACCCTGCGTTGATCAGCAGCAGGCCGAGTTCCTTGTCGCTCATGCTGCCGCCGCGTTCGGCGATGGCGCGGTACTGGTTGGCGCTCAACTTGTTGGCGCGGTGCAGCACAGCCGCCAGCGTGCCGTCCTCGTGGCCGATGCGGGCATAGGCCAGTTTGCCTTCGCGGAAGGAAACGTAAGCCTGCTCGTTGGGACCATCCACAATGAGCGTGCCCGTTTTGCTGGCAAGGTTAATCAGATTGAGCAGTTGGGTGATCGTGAAATCGCGTAAGTTTCCGCGCAACGCCATAGAAGGGCCTCAATAAACCCCTCAACCGAGGGGTGGATAGGAAGATTATACTTGCAAGGGGTATAAGCGTCAATTAAAGGCGTCGGTTTCCTGTTTACAAGGTTG
>CALLJA010000536.1 GCA_938008865.1 uncultured Anaerolineales bacterium | reverse complement strand
GTACTACCATGACACTGGGCGATAGATGTCGGCGTGATGGTGGGGGTTCTTGTCACAGTTGGGGTCTTGGTGACTGTTGGAGTCAGCGTCTTGGTAGGTGTTCTAGTCGGCGTAACCGTCATGAAATTCTGGTTGCTGTACAGATAGATATGTCCCACAACCGAATAGCCCGTGATGGGCCAGTCCACGTTGCCTTTGACCGATAGCCAATTCCAATTGCCGCTAAAGGCCTGAACATAGCGCCAGTCGTTGACGACATGGTTGGTCGTACAAACATTCACGCCAGCGCCGCTAAAAAAATAGGGATACGTCGTTGGCGTCCCACCCCAGGGTTCAATCGCCACCGCAGAACTGATGGTGTTGCCAGTGAATGCAGAGGTTTCGCAGTGTGTAAAGTTTGAACTCATGCCCACATAGCCGGGGTTGGTCGTCTGTATATATGTGCCGATGGAGATATCATTCGCTGTTCCATTTATTCCAGTGACAACGATATTGATATTGTAATCCAGATACGTCCCATAATTGGTGCAGGTCACGCCGGGCGCGACCGTATTGCAACTCAACACACCGGAGATTAGTGTAGGGGTAGCAGTGACGTAGGGCGTATCGGTCTCCTTGATGGTGGTGGGAAAGGGAGAGAGCGGACCATGGGGAGGGCTAAAAACCGATTTGGATTGTACTGCCAAAGCAAGCGTACTGCCAATATTGAAAGAAAATGTCAGCAACCCCAAAAGAAGAAGGCCGATTATCATTTTGAACTGGCTGCGCATCAAATTCCTCCTGGCATACGATGAAATTCTGTGTTTATGTTTTTATACTACCCCCCCCCCCGAATCTGTCAAGGCTGTCTCTATGATGATCATGGCTTTCTCAAAGTCCAAGGCCCATCTACTGATTTCACAGATTCACAATTTTAACCAATCGGTGATAATCAATTTGTGGCAAAAACTATTTTGAGAAAGCCATGCTATGCCATGTCTGTATTCTGCTATGGCTGGATGATAGTGTTGTTGCGGAGCGCCTATTTGCCCTCGCCTGCCTTGGGTCGCGGGGCGAAGAGCGCGAAGAACGAGACGAATCCGCCGATGACCGCCAGCGCGAACAGGTAGCCGAAGAAGTTGCCGCGCAACTGGCGGGCCATCTCGAAGAACAGGTCGTTGGAGGCGGAAGCCTCGGGGGTGTAGCCCATCCCGATGACCAGCGGCATGGCGATCAACATGATCATCGAGAAGATCGTCCAGAAGTTGGCGCGCTCCTCCGTGCCGCACAGGTCCACGAGGACGCGGCGCAGGGCGGCGCGCAGCAGCAGGGTCACCAGGGCGCTGACCAGCAGGGTGACGACCAAGGAAACGATATAGGTGGTGATTTGGTTCATGGTAGTGTCTCCAAATGAACTCAAACTCTTTTGGAAGTAGATTTGCAAAAGTTCAGGATGTCCATCATCCAACATCTGGTTTCGTCATTGCGAGCCAGATGGGGCGAAGCAATCTCCAAATCGGCGAGCCAGATTGCTTCGGCGGGCTATCGCCCTCCTCGCAATGACGAGATTTTTGATTTCGAATTAGACACTCCCAAAATCTCTTTCCGTGTGCGTCCGTGAAATCCGTGGCATCCGTGTACGGAAATACGCCGTCTAAAAATGCCTCTGGATTTCCGATGCATATTCCACGCCCACCGTGGACTTGTGCTCGACCAGCCAGTCGCTCAGGCGGGTGGGGCAGCGCGACGGTTTGGGTGAGATCAGCAGGTTTGCCATCAGGCCGTCCACTTCCTCGGGGGTCAGGATCACGTCGCGCACGAACAGGCTGAGGAATTGCGCCGCCTTGAGCGCCAGCTGCGGATGCACCTCCAGCAGGGGACGGGGATGCCCGATGGTCTGGCCGATCTTCTCCACCATCCCGCGGAAGGTGAAATCCTCGGGGCCAACCGCATCCCAGATGAAATCACCTTGCGCGTAGCCAGAATCGACTGCCAGCGCTGCCAGGTCATCCACGTAGACGGGCTGCAGGCGATAACTCCCGTCGCCAGGCAGGGCAAAGAACGGAAAGCGCCGCAGCAGCCAGGCGATGTTGTTAATCAGGATGTCCTCCTTGCCGAACAGCACCGTCGGCCGCAGGATGGCATACTCCATGCCCGACTCGATCACGGCTTTTTCGTTGGCGGCCTTGCCCCAGAAATACGGCAGGGGCGAATCCGCGTTGGGGTTGGTGATGCTGATGTGCACGATGCGCCGCACACCCGCCTCCGCCGCGGCCCGTACCAGCTTGCGCGTGTTCTCCACCGCGGCAGGCTGGGTGTTCGCGCCCTTGTCGAAGCGCACCCAGTAGGTATTGTAGAAGGTGTCCACGCCGCGCAGGGATTCGGTCAGGCCGCGCGGGTCGTTGAAGTCCAGCGGGAGGGCGCGCACCTTTCCGTCGAACGGGTCGGGGCGGTTCGGGTGGCCCGTCAGCGTGATGACTTCCTCTCCGCGCGCCAGCAGCCGCCTGGTGATGTACTTGCCCGAATAGCTAAATGCTCCAGTTACTGCGATCTTCATGTCAAATCCTTTCTCTGTAAAATAGAAACGTTAATCCACACCGTTGAACGAAGGTTCAACGGGAAATTCACTTCGATGTCGTTGGCGGGAAAATTACTTCAGCACGCCCAGGATTCTTTGCACGTTGACGAAGCCCAGCTTCTCCAGCTTGATGACGGCGTTGTTGAGGCTGTCGATGGCGTCGAAGAATTCCTGCAGGGCGCGCACGCGCTCGAGCGTGAACTGCCACTCAGGGCCATTGGACCCCGCGCCTGCCTCCAATATGGACAGCGTTTCCCGCACCGAGCGGATGGCGCGGTCGAACTCGCTGTTCTGGCGCTCCTTGAGGATCGAGCGGATGGCGGCGTAGAAGTCGGTCTCGGCCTTGTAGTAGTCCTTGCGGTCGCCGAGTTTCGTCGAGCGATGCACCAGCCCGATGCGCGCCAGACTGCGGACCTCGGTGCTGATGGCGCCCTTGGTCAGCCCGGTCTGCTCGACGAGTTCGTCCAGCGAGAGCGGAGCGGGGGACAGGTACAGCACGCCGAAGATCGCGCCCATGCCCTTGGGGAAGCCCCAAAAGCGGCTGATCTGGCTCAGGCTTTCGACGAAGTTTTGTTGGATGGTGGGAAGGTCGGTGGTCATGGTTGTCTCGTATACTATGTTTAGTAATTACTAAACATAGTATACGACTAACGAAATAGAGAGTCAAGAGGGAAAATAAATGAGTCCGCAAGTGGAACTTGTGGACTCATTTATTGTCAAGCAAGGATTTTTTCCGTGATAATCGTGTATGAAAAGGACTTTTGGTCAATGCAATGCTGGGTAGAGCGGGTATCAGCGCAGGATGATGCAGACCAGGGCGGCGCAGTTATATAATAGCGGTTGAGATAGAGCTAAAGCAGAGACTCAGCAGGTGGAATTTGGCCAAATGATGACTTCGATGCAAAATTGTGCTGCAAGCACCGCTTCGCCGAGCTAACCAAGGTAAGAGAAACGGTTACACACATTCTTCGTTATCTCGTAATAAGGAAAAGAGTGTCAAAATGAAATATCTTCGCTTTGCCGCATCCGTTATGCTCGTCTTGCTCCTCGTAGCTTGCACTATTACATCATTTCCAACAGCCGAGAAAGAGCCGCTCCATTTACAACTCAGCCTGACAGAGGCCGAGGTTCATTCTTTTGATGATATTCAAGTTCAAATCGTTCTGGTGAATCAAAGCCAGACGAGTTTCCTGGTCCATAGCCGCTTATATTTCGTCGGGGTTCCTGTGGACGCACCATTTTCTGAAATGTTAATTTTGATTTCTGATTCAAATGGAAATGAAGTGGCAAACTATCACGTTTATCCAAATTACCGTCTGCCAAGTGTTGATACCTTGACTGAATTACAACCTGGAGATAAGGTTTCAAGAATATTTTATCTTAGTGGTGATTTCTTTAATAAAACGATGTTTAAGAGGGGAGAAAAATACACCATCGTGGCAATTTATCAGAATGATTTGGACATTACTCAAACGATTGACGGAGTTGCAGTGTCGTCGTGGATAGGATCGGTCCGTTCCAACAAGGAAACTTTTGTGATATTGCCTTGAACTCCATTTACAGTACTGCCAAAAAGTGTTCACCCCTGCTTATGTACCATCATCGGAATGGTGAAGTGAGCAAGCATTATTTGCGGGCGCAAGCAAAATTGCCGTCCCGCGGGTCCTATCGATCCAACTCCCGCAGCAACTCCGCGCCGCGCAGACCTTGCTCGTAGGCAGCGATGCCCGCGCTCAACTCGAAGCGCACGTAGCGGAATTCCTGTTCGCTGATGGTGAAACGCACGTCGATGCGGTTGAGGCGGGCGGGCAGGCCGTCGGTGGGGTAGGCGGAGAGGAAGGGGATGAGGCGTTCAAGGTAGACACCCAGCGCGGCGTCATCCGTCAGGTCAGGCACGGGGATGTCGACTGTGAAGTCGGTTTCCATCGCGCCGAAGGTGCGCGAGCCGTCCTCGTGGACGCAGTCTTCGCCAAAGGCGTAGGCGCCGCCTGTCGCTTCGGGGATCAGCTTCTGGAGGTCCGCGTTGAAGCGCTGGCCGATCTCGGGCAGGTCCTGCTGGGCCCAGGCGTAGCCGCAGGGCGCGGGACCCGAGTCGGCGGAAGGCAATCCAAAGGACGGGACCTCCTCGGGGGCGGAAGTCTGTGCGGCGCGCTGGTAGGCGAAGTAGATGACCAGCAGGAGGAGCGCCCCCAGAAAGATCGAAAGAAGGAGTTTCGTCCTGCGGGTCATGTTCGCTCCTATTTCAGGAAGTTCACTGCGGCGGCGGCCATCAGGGCTGCGGCGCGCGGCAGGGCGTCTTCGTCCACGTCGAACTTGGGGTGATGGTGGCCGTAGTCGAGACCCTTGGCCGCGTTGGCCGAGCCGACAAAGAAGTAGCAGCCAGGCACACGCTCGAGCATGTAAGCCATGTCTTCCGCACCCATCGTGACGAAGCCGCTCATGTCAAGGTCCGACTCGGGCAGCACCGCGCGGGCGGCCTCCTGGACACGAGCCGCCGCTTCGGTGTCGTTGATGACGGCGGGCGTCACGCGCTTGACCTCCATGTCCAACTGGCAGCCCATCGCGGCTGCCACGCCGCGCGTGATCTCCTCGAAGCGGCGCACGGTCTTCTCGCGCACGTTCGGGTCGAAGGTGCGGATGGTGCCACGCAGTTCGGCGTCGGGCGGGATGACGTTGAAGGCCGTGCCTGCATGGAGGGTAGCCACCGTGACGACGGCGGTCTCCATCGGGCCGACGTTGCGCGCAACGATGCTTTGCAGCGCCGTGACCAGGTGCGCCGCCGCGACGATGGGGTCGATCG
>CALLJA010000535.1 GCA_938008865.1 uncultured Anaerolineales bacterium | reverse complement strand
ACAGAGTACGCGCTTGCGCCAATGGCGACCAGCAGGGCGGCGGCTAAAATGCCAGCCAGGATGTGTTTGAGCGTTTTGAACATGATATTTTCCTTGTTTCGTTATTTGAAAAGTCGCTTTTGTTCACGACCTTGTCCCCATCTTATATTGTGAATGTAAAGGCACGATAAACTTCCAGACAAGATTGTGCGAAAAAAGGTCCGCATCTACAAGATGCGGACCTTTTTTCATGGGCTGGGGATTATTGCGCGCTTTGTGCGCAGCGGAATCCGCGGCTGAGCCCGGGTGATTTCGGGTCGTGATTGTAGCGGCGGTAGACGGCGATCTCTTTGGCGTCTTCGTTGTAAGAGCCGCTGCGCAGCGACCGCTCGGTACCCGCGGCGGGACCTTGCGGGTTAATGCTGGGGGAATGCTGATAGTAGTCGGCGGCGAACCAATCGGCCACCCACTCGCGCACGTTGCCCGACATGTTGAGCACGCCGTACGGGCTGGCCCCCAGCGGATAGCGGTAGGCGGATGCGGCCTCGCCGCGCAGGGTCTGGTCGAAGTTGGCCAGGCGCGGATTGGGCGGCGTGTCGCCCCACGGGTAGGGGCGGCCGTCGGGGCCGCGGGCGGCTTTTTCCCACTCGGCCTCGGTCGGCAGGCGACGGCCCGCCCACTGGCAGTAGGCCTCGGCCTGGAACCAGGTGACGTACACCATGGGATGGTCTCGGTAGACCCATTGACCGTAATACGGGTTAACGCTGGTGGGCAGGGTGCAGCTGCCCGCCGCTACGCATTTCTCGTACATGCTGTTCGTGACCTCGATGCGGTCCATCCAGAACGAATCGAGGTAAACGGTGTGAGCAGGGGCCTTGCCGCCAGTCTCGTCGGGATCGCCCATCAGGAATTTCCCCTCGGGGACGTACACCTGCGTCATGCCATCCAGCGGCGAGACGCGCGAGTCGAGCGGGACGACGCTGTTCTTCTGGCCCAGGTTGAAGGCGGCCAGTTCGTAGCGGAACCGCTCCGCCGTCAGCGTGCCCGCGCGATAGGAATTCAACAGCGAGAGAGCTACGTCCGCGTGCCAGGCGCCGACCGTCAGGGCGGTGAGGGCCAGCAGCAGCAGGCTGGCCGCCAAAGTCTTCCAAATGGGTTTCTTGTTCATCGGGTTGCAATTCTACCCCGCCCGCCGACTTTTTGCATCGCGACCGTCAGGTTCGTGTTGCGCGTTTGCGGTATCATAGCCCCGCACACATTTCACTCAAGGCAGATTGACATGACCCCTCTGGAACTCATCCTGACCCGCTTCGAGCAACTCTCCGCCGTCCCGCGCGGGACGAAGAACGAGGCGGGACTCCGACAATGGCTGATCGAATGGGCGCGCGGGCGCGGGCTGGATTTCCGCGTGGACTCGGTCGGGAACCTGGTCATCTATGTGCCTGCCAGCGCGGGCTATGAGGGCCAGCCTGCGCTCATCCTGCAGGGACACCTCGACATGGTCTGCCAGAAAACCCCCGACTCGCCCCACGACTTTATGCGCGACCCGATCCGCATCTTGCGTGACGGCGACTGGCTCATTGCCGACCGCACCACCCTCGGCGCCGATAACGGCATCGCCATCGCGCTGATGATGGCCATCGCCGAAGACGCGGACCTGGCGCATCCGCCGCTCGAACTGCTGCTGACGGTGGAGGAGGAGGTCAGCGGCGTGGGCGCGGACGAACTCGACCCGTCCAACCTGACGGGCAAGACCCTGCTCAACCTGGATTCTGAAACCGAGGGCGAGTTCACCGTCGGGGCGGCGGGCGGCGGCTCGGTCTACATCCACCTGCCCGTGACGTGGAGTACGCCTCCGTCGGCAGGCGCGGCCTTGTGCCTGCGCGTGGACGGCTTGCAGGGCGGCCACTCGGGCGGCGACATCCACAAGAACCGCGCCAACGCGAACAAATTGCTGGCGCGCGCCCTGGAAGAACTTGGGCGCACGCTACCGATCCGCCTGGTGGAGGTCAAGGGCGGCTCGGCCCGCAATGCCATTCCGCGCGAGGCGCAGGCGCTCTTCGTCTGCGGCGCGGATGATGCCATTCGCTGCCGCAGCCTGGTCGCGGACTTCGAGCGGGTCCTGCGCTCGGAATATTCCGCCACCGAAAGCGGGCTGGCGCTCACGCTTGAGGCCGCCGACCTGCCCACCCGCGCCATGAGCGCAGACGAAACGCGCGCGGCGGTGTTATTGTTATGCGCCCTGCCCAACGGCGTGGCCGAAATGTTTGCCGAGATCCCTGGCTTCGTGGAGACCTCGAACAATATTGGCATCGTCGAGACCCGCGCGGATGAGGTCTTCATCATCAGCAACCATCGCAGCGCGGTCTTTACGCGGCTGGAAGCCATCAACCGCCAGGTCGAGGCGCTGGCGCATCTGGCGGGCGCGCGCACGGAACGCACCAAGATGTTCACACCCTGGCAGGCCAACCTCGAGTCGCCGCTGCTCAAGAAGGCTTTGTCGGCCTATGAGCAGTGCTTTGGCGGGCAGGCCAAAGTCGAACTGACCCACGGCGGCCTGGAATGCGGCACCATCAGCGAACGCTGCGGCGGCCTGGATACGCTCTCCTGCGGGCCGACCATTCAAAATCCGCATTCGCCCGACGAGCGGATGTACGTCCCGTCGGTGCAGCGCGTTTGGGACTTTTTGGCAGCCTTGCTGGCCATGCGGTAAAATCATCCCGTTCTCTTTTGTCGGGCCGTGTGGCCGCCCCGTGCGGTTCCGCTGCGTCCGCATCCCTTTTTAGGAGGATCGAACATGCGCATGAAAGACAAGGTCGTGCTCGTGACAGGCGGCGCGGCAGGAATCGGTAAAGCCACCGCACTGCGTTTTGCTGAAGAAGGCGCGAAGGTTGTCATCTGTGACCTGAACGAGGCCGCGGGCCAGGAGACGGTCAAATTGCTCGGCGCGGACGCCGCATTCTACAAGGTCAACGTGGCCAGCCGCGCGGAGGTCCAGGCTTGGATCGATGAGGTAGCCGCCAAGTTTGGCCGTATTGACGTGCTGGTCAACAACGCGGGCATCCTGCGTGACGGCCAATTGATCAAGTTCAAGGAAGGTCAGTTGGTCGGGCAGATGTCCGAAGCCGACTTCGATGCGGTCATCTCGGTCAACCTGAAGGGCGTCTTCAACTGCACGCAGGCGGTCGCGCCCGTAATGGCCAAGCAGGGCGGCGGCGTAATCCTCAACGCCACCTCCATCGTCGGTCTGGACGGCAACTTCGGCCAGACCAACTACGTCGCCACCAAGTCGGGCGTGATCGGCATGACCAAGGTCTGGTCGCGCGAACTGGGCAAGTTTGGCATCCGTGTCAACGCTGTGGCGCCTGGTTTCACCGCCACCGAGATGGTGACCGCCATGCCTGAGAAGATCCTCGATGGCATGAAGGCCCGCACGCCGCTTGGCCGCCTTGGCGAACCGCGTGACATCGCCAATGCCTACCTCTTCCTCGCCTCGGATGAGGCTTCCTTCATCACGGGCGAGACCCTGCGCGTGGATGGCGGCATCGTAGTCGGCACCTGAGCCTGGAGCATTGCCGTGACATTGCGCTCATTCCTCAAGCTCGATCCTGCCTATCGCGATTACGTCTGGGGCGGAGATAAACTCCGCCCTGGATTCAATCCCACCGCCGAAGCCTGGGTGGTCTGGGAAGGGGACACCATCCACGCGGGACCCTTGGCGGGCCTGACCCTCGGGGAGGCTGCCGCCCGATATGGCGGGGCCCTGCTGGGGGCGCGTCCCGTTTCCCGCACGGGGACGCGTTTCCCGCTCCTCATCAAATTGCTCGACTGCGCCCAATGGCTTTCGCTGCAAGTCCACCCCGATGACCAACTGGCCCTCGAACTGGAAGGTCCGAATCAGTTCGGCAAGACCGAGGCCTGGCACATCCTCGAAGCCGAGTCAGGTGCGAAGTTAATTGCGGGCCTCCAGCCGAACACGTCCGCTGAGACCGTGGCGGATGCCATCCGCAATCAGACCGTGATCGACCATGTTCAATACGTCGCAGTGGGGCAGGGCGACACGGTCTTCATGCCCGCGGGGACGCTGCACGCGCTCGGGCCTGGGCTGCTGGTTTACGAAGTGCAGCAGACCTCCGATTGGACCTACCGCGTCTATGACTGGGGCCGCCCGCCGACCGAGAAGCGCCCGCTGCACATCGAAAAGTCGATTCGCGCCACGCGACCCGATTTCACTGCGCCTGTCATCCCGATGCCCGCCTGTGGCGACGGCACGTCCCATACCTTGATTCAGTGTGATTACTTCACCCTGGACCTGTTGTGTGCCGAAGCCCAGCCCATTGACTTGGACACGCGGGGCGAGTCCTTCCATGCGATCACTGTCATCGAAGGGAAGGCGTCGCTCATAGCGGACGGCGAGCGCGTGGACCTGGAGCGTTTCCAGACCGCCGTGGTCCCTGCCAGCCTGGGCGCCTACCGCTTCGAGCCGCAGATGGCTTGCCGCGCGCTCAAATCAAGCGTATAGCCATTTTATAAAAGTGGGCGCTTTATCGGTACGATATTGTGATTTTTATCACATATAAAAATCGGACAAAATGAGTAAAATAATTCCACCATGCACGAATTACCTGTCACCCAATCCATTTTGAAGATTGCCCTCGACCACGCGGAAAAGGCCAACGCCCAGCGCATCACCGCTCTGAACATCGTCATGGGTGAGCTTTCGAGCATGGTGGACGACTCGATCCAGTTCTACTGGGAGATTGTTGCCAAGGACACCATTGCCGAGAAGGCGACACTCAACTTCCGCCGTGTGCCCGCCGAGTTGCAATGCATGACCTGCTTCCACAAATATCATCCCACCGACAAGGAGCTGGTCTGTCCGCAGTGCGGCGGGGTGGGCGCGAAGATCATCGCAGGCGAAGAGTTCGCGCTCGAATCCATAGACGTAGAATAAACATGTCATTGCGAGGAGCGTTCTTCGCGACGAAGCAATCCCCCATAAATGTTGAGATTGCTTCGGGCGGAAAATACCGCCCCGCAACACTTGCATCGCACGCAAGTGCAGGTGTGACATCAAGGAGCAATATGCCAACCAACATCCCCGTAGTTGAAAACATCCTCAACGCCAACGACCGCCTGGCGCTGGAAAACCGTACCCGTATCGACGCTGCGGGAGTCTTTTCCATCAACATCCTGGCTTCGCCGGGCGCGGGCAAGACCTCGCTCATCGAACAGACTCTGCCATTGTTGAAGGGCAGGTTGCGCGTGGCCACCATCGATGGCGACATCGCCACCTCCATCGACGCCGACCGCGCCGCCGCGGCGGGGGCGGGCGCAGCCATTCAAATCAACACAGGCGGCGATTGTCATCTCGACGCTGTCATGCTGCGCGGTGCGCTCGAACAGCTCGACCTGACGCAATTCGACCTGCTGATCGTCGAGAACGTCGGCAACCTGGTCTGCCCTGCCAACTTCAAACTGGGCACGCACAAGACCGTGCTGGTGGCTTCCGTCCCCGAAGGCGACGACAAGCCTTATAAATACCCTGGCACCTATCGCGGCGTGGATGCACTGGTCATCAACAAGATCGACCTGTTACCCTACGTCAACTTCCGCATGGATTACTTCCAGCAAGGTGTGCAGGTCCTCAACCCGGGCGTCACCACCTTCCCGCTCTCCTGCCGCACAGGCGAAGGCCTCGACATATGGGTCGAGTGGCTGGTTCAGAACGCGAAAAAATAATGCAAGGTTTGCAGGTCCATATCTCGGGCATCGTACAAGGGGTCGGGTTCCGACCCTTTGTCTATAACCTTGCCACGCGTCTGGACCTCAAAGGCTGGGTGCGTAACACCTCGGCGGGCGTGGACATCGAAGTGGATGGGGAACAGGATGTGCTGGATGCCTTTGTACGAGCGCTGCGCGACGAAGCCCCGCCACTCTCTCGCATCGATGAGTTTACCGTTTCCTCCCGCCCCGCCAATGGATTCCGTTCCTT
>CALLJA010000534.1 GCA_938008865.1 uncultured Anaerolineales bacterium | reverse complement strand
CTGGGTGAGAATCTCCGACATTAGATACCGTTCCAAAGGGTGAGGGTGACGCAGGTAAAGAAAGTGAGGTAGGCGATGTTGAAGCCCGCGCCTTCGGTCCAGTCGCGGACGAATTGCGGCAGGATGCGTTTGCCGAGCATCCAGACGATCGTGACTGTGACAGGGTTGACCGCGGCCATCCAAATGGGAAAGGATGTCCCGCCCTGGGCGACCAGGACCGAGAACAGGATCGAGGCCAGAATGACTGACAACATCAAGGGAGCATAGGTGATGAGGAGCACTTTCCGATGACGGGCGATCATGTCTGCGATCACAGGCTGGGAGGATTCATCCACCTGATTTAACGCATGGACGTATTCGCCCATGTAAAAGAATGAGCCATGCACGAACGCGCCCACCACCGACGCGAACCCAAACAGCAGGAGGGAAATCAGGGCCAGCGCGGACCCCGAGGCTGTCAGCCCTTGATAGGTCAACCAAAACCCTGCCAGAATCAGCGGCGTGGAGAAGACGCCGATCAGTGCCCCACCCATCATGCGGGCGGGGGAGAGGGCGGCCATCCGCTCTGCATCGGACAGGAGCTTGGCGAAGGGCTTGAGTTTGGGATACTCATCGAGGTTCACCTTGCTGGCGAGAAGCATTACATCCCCAGTTGCGTATAGAAATGCTCCTAGGATGGCAAGGAGGCCAGTCAATTGTAAAGAGAAATTTGAAGCATCCATATTAGATATACCTATAATAGAATTTAGTCTATACTAAAAATATTTTACTCCTAATTGGTCAACTGTCAAGAGAGGATTGCGCCTTCAGCAGGGATGGAGAGATGAAAATACCTGGATTACAGACGTTTGTTAGGGTGGGGGAATTGGGGCTTGACTTTTGTTTGATTCTCAGTAGAATCTGCTTTGTAAGTCCAATGAATTTACAAAGTATCCTATGGACCCTGCCATGAAAAAAGCGACCCATCAACAGACCAAACAACACAACCGCGATCTTGTCCTGCGGACCATCTTCGCGAACGAGACCATCAGCCGCGCGGAGATTGCCCGCGTGACCATGTTGACCCGCACCACTGTCTCGGATGCCGTGACGGGGTTGTTGGCCGAGGGGCTGGTGCAGGAGGTGGGTTATGGTACATCGCTGGGCGGCAAGAATCCGATTTTGCTCAGCCTGGTGGCAGATGCCCGTTACCTGATCGGCTTGAATCTGGCGCAGGATAAATTCATCGGCGCAATCGTCAATCTGCGCGGCGAGATCAAGCAGACGGTCGAACTGCCCGTGCATAGCGGCAACGGCCAGCAGGCGCTCGAACAGGTCTACCAGATCCTGGATGAATTGCTCAAGACGGAATGGAAGCCCATCGTGGGGATCGGGGTGGGGGCCCCCGGCCTGATCCACACCCGCGAGGGGATCGTGGTCAACGCCGTGAACCTCGAGTGGCGCGACCTGCCTTTGGCGAATCTGCTCGAAGAGCGCTACCGCCTGCCCGTGATCGTGCTCAACGACAGCCAGGCGACAGCTATTGGGGAGTATGTCTACGGCGAGCATGAACCCGACGGCAACCTGGTGGTGGTCAACGTCAAACATGGCATCGGCGCGGGCATCCTGATCAACGGACGCCTGTTCCAGGGCGATGGCGGCGGCGCGGGCGAGATCGGTCACGTGGTGGTGCAGGAGAACGGCGCGCAATGCCGCTGCGGCAAGCGCGGATGTCTCGAAACGGTGGCCAGCGCCCAGGCGGTGGCCCGCCGCGTGCAAACGGAAACAGGCCAGGGGGCCACGCTCGACGAGATCCGCGCCGCCTTCGAGGCGGGCGACGCTCAGGTCCGCGCGGCCGTGCTCGATGCGGGACATTATCTCGGCACCTCGCTGGCCAGTTTGATCGGCACGCTCAATATTCAAAAGATCGTCCTGACGGGCGACATGACCCGCTTCGGCGATGCCTGGCTCGATTCGGTCAATCGCGCGATGCAGGAGGCCGCGCTGACGCGCATGGCCGAGGGCACGCAGTTGGAGATCGGCAAACTCGACTATCGCGGCTGCATCCTGGGCGCTTCGGCCTTGTTGCTCCTGGACGATTATTCCCTGCTCTTTACGGGCGCCGAGGAAAGTTAATGACTTTTGCACTTGTTTCCCCTTCTGTTCTTCCCCCGCTGGATGAGTCCTTCCGCCCCGCTGTGTTGGCCAACCGCGCCTTCCGCGCGCAGGTGGGTTCGGCTGGTGTGCCGCTCGTGCTCGGATTGGAGCGCAGCGAGGCCGAGTTCTCGCGTTATGAGACCGTGGTCTTTCCCGAGGGTCATCCCGGTTTCGATGCCAACCTGCCGTATGTGGAACGCATCGTCAAGTTCCTGCTCTGGCAGCGCGGCGGACATACGCTTTACGTGGGTGGCCCGCGCGGAATCGCCGACCGCCTGAATGAGCTGTATTCGGCCAACGGCGCGCAGAAGTTCGACTTCCACTTCATGGGTGACCAGGTTTACGAAAAGACCTTCCGCGTCATCTCTTGCGCCGCGGATGAGGTCCCCGCCGCGCGCGAGACGGGCAAATCTTTGGGACGTCACCTGGCGGGCTACCGTATCGGCTTCGACCTGGGCGCCTCGGACCGTAAGGTCAGCGCCGTTGTGGACGGGACGCCCATCTACAGCGAAGAGGTTATCTGGGAGCCGCGCAAACACTCGGACCCCGAGTATCACTACAACGAAATTTTGGCTGCGCTGAAGACCGCTGCCTCGAAGATGCCACGCGTGGACGCCATCGGCGGCAGCTCGGCGGGCATTTACATCGACAACCGTCCGATGGTGGCGTCGCTGTTCCGCGGCGTGCCGCG
>CALLJA010000533.1 GCA_938008865.1 uncultured Anaerolineales bacterium | reverse complement strand
TATGAAAACCGAGATTCTTCGCTTCGCTCAGAATGACACTGCGTAAGGTGAGTTGAATAAAATTACCGAGCGGATCATTGGCTGTGCCTACAAGGCCAGCAATGCGCTGGGAATTGGTTTTGTTGAAAAGGTCTACGAAAATGCCCACGCCCTGGAAATGCGCAAGGATGGGCTGAAGGTTGTACAGCAGCACCCGATCAAGGTGTTGTACGAAAGTGTTATTGCCGGTGAGTTCTTCGTGGATATGTTGATCGAGGATGTTGTATTGGTCGAATTAAAAGCAGTTTCGGCCTTGAACAGCGAGCATCTGGCTCAGTCGTTCAATTACATGCGAGCCTCGGGCCTGTCTACCTGTGTGTTGATCAATTTTGGCCAGCCCAGGATTCAGATCCGCCGCCTGTATCCGTCTCCTGCCTGGAAGGCGACAAAGCCTTGAGCCTCCAATAAACATCCCTGTTTATCTCTGTTCATCTCTGGTGAATGAATGACCAAAGTTGTTGTTGCCATGTCGGGAGGGGTGGACTCCTCCGTTGCTGCGGCCCTGCTCAAACAGCAGGGCCATGAGGTCATCGGGATGATGCTGCGCTTGTGGTCGGAGCCTGGCAAGGAAGACTCCAACCGCTGCTGCACGCCCGACTCGATGGCCCAGGCGCGGCGCGTGGCGGCCAAACTCGACATCCCCTTTTATGTAGTGGACGCGAAGAACGTCTTCCGTGAGACGGTGGTGCAGTACTTTCTGGATGGCTACGCCCGTGGCGAGACGCCCAATCCGTGTTTGCTGTGTAATCGTCAGATTCGCTGGACGTTCTTGCTGGACCATGCGCTAGCGCTGGGTGCGGACTTCATGGCGACAGGACACTATGTGCGCAGGAAGGAAGATGGCGGAAAGATCGCGTTATTGCGCGCGGTGGACCCGTCGAAAGATCAGTCGTATGTGCTGCACGTGTTGACTCAAGAGAAATTACAGCGAGCCTTGTTTCCTGTGGGGGAATATCCGAAAACGGAGATTCGCAGAATCGCCGAGTCATTTGGGTTGCCGACCGCCTCACGGCCCGACTCGCAGGACCTGTGTTTTCTGGCTGGCGAGGATTATCGCAACTTCCTACAGCGCAACGCAGCGGACATGCTCCGCCCGGGCGAGATCGTGACTCGCGATGGCAGGGTGGTGGGTCAACATAATGGACTGCCGAACTACACCATCGGTCAGCGTAAGGGATTGGGCGCGGCCTCGCCTGTGCCGCTCTACGTGCTGGACAAGGATGCGGGGACCAACACGGTCATCGTGGGCACGCAGGACGAACTCGGCACGCGCGAGTTGATTGCCAAAGACGTTAACTGGATTCGCGGCGAGGCGCCGACCGAGCCATTCCGCGCGGAGGTGAAGATTCGCTACACGGCGCGACCCGCCTGGGCGTGGGTCACGCCGCTGGACGGCGACCAGGCCAGGGTCCAGTTCGATGCTCCTGCGCGGGATGTGACTGCGGGTCAGGCGGCGGTCTTCTACGTTGAAGAAGAAGTACTCGGCGGCGGAATCATCCAATAAGGAGCGGCCATGTCCATCCCAGCCTTGATCCTCGGGTTCGTCATCGCAAGCCTGTATGGCGCGCTGTATCACCTGGCGCGGGATGGCGGAATTTGGCGGCTGGTGTTTTATCTGGCCCTGGCCTGGGCGGGATTTGTGGCGGGGCATTTTGCGGGCGTCTGGCTGGGCTGGGAATTTTTCCCGCTTGGGGAGTTGAATTTGGGGGCGGCCACCATCGGCTGCCTGGTTATTTTGGGAGCGGGGGACTGGTTGAGCCGCATCGAGAGGCCGCGGAAAAGCAAGGTATAATGGCGGCTTGCTAATCAATCAAGTGAGAGTGAAATGGAAACCATTAAATTTTTGATCGACCTGTTCCTGCACCTGGACGAATACTTGAGCCAGATCATCACCCAGTACGGTACTTGGACGTACGCCCTGTTGTTCTTCGTCATCTTCATGGAGACGGGCTTTGTGGTGACGCCCTTTCTGCCCGGCGACTCGCTGTTGTTTGCAGCGGGCACCTTTGCGGCGTTGGACGCGCTCAACATCTGGGTATTGGTGGGCCTGCTGATCGTGGCTGCCATCGGTGGCGATACGGTCAATTACTGGATCGGTCATACCCTGGGCGAACGAGCCTACAACATCAAATGGATCAAGAAGGAATACCTTGATAAGACACATGCCTTCTTCGAGAAACACGGCGGCAAGACCATCTTCCTGGCGCGCTTCGTACCCATTGTGCGCACCTTTGCGCCCTTTGTGGCGGGTATCGGCAAGATGTCGTACGGATTCTTCATCCGCTGGAATTTCATCGGCGGCATCGTGTGGGTGTTGTTGTTCACGCTGGCGGGGTACTTCTTCGGCAACATCCCGTTCGTGCGCGCGAACTTCGAGTTTGTGATCATTGCCATCATCCTGATCTCGGTCCTGCCGATGGGGTACGAGTGGCTGAAGGCGCGTCGCGAGTCCAAACAACCCAAAGCGGAAGCCGCCAACTAGAACGAGAAGACGCCCGCAAGGGCGTCTTTTTTATCATGACCAAATGGCTGGCATTTGCTTTCTCGATCTTCATCATTGTCGTGATCGTTCTGGCGGATATGGGGACTCTGCCCGGGCTGATTCGCGGCTTATATGATTTCCCCAACGGCGACAAGCTGGGGCACTTCATCCTGTACGGGATCCTGAGCCTGCTTCTGAACCTGGCCTTTACCCTGCGCCCGGGCCTGAATCTTTCCCACATCATCCTGACCGTGAGCCTGGTCCTGGCCCTGTTGATCGGCCTCGAAGAGTGGAGTCAGTCCCTGTTCGGCAGCCGCAGTATGGATATCGTTGACCTGCTGGCCAGTTACGCAGGCGTGACGATGGCCGCGTTTGCAGCCTGGCGAATCCGCAAACGGGCGTAACTTTTTCGCAGGTTGTGCATCCAATCTCTTGAAATTTTCATCCAGGAGCCGATGATGCCAATTTATGAATTTGCATGCAGCCAATGCGGACGAGCCTTCGAGGAGTTGGTCAGCATCAGCAAGATCAATGAAGTGGTTTGTCCGCAATGCGGAAGCGGGCAGGTCAAGAAGAAGATGTCCACTTTCGCGTCCAAGCCAGCGGATGGAGGCGGCGGGTTCTCATTGAACAGCATCCCGTCCTCTTCGTGCGGTTCGGGCAGTGTCTGAGGGGGCTAATCTGTTCGGTCGTGCGCCGACACTATAAAAAAGTGACAGTCACATTCAGTGACTGTCACTTTTCGTATATGGCGCTTCGACTGCGCTCGGAAGAAAGGCGCTTCCTCGCTCCGCTCAGCGCGAATTGACGTTTATGGCTTCAACACCAGATGTCCTTCGGCGTCCGCGATGGCGGATGGCTGGTCCCACCACATTGGGTAATACTGCACGCTGGCCCACAGCGGAG
>CALLJA010000532.1 GCA_938008865.1 uncultured Anaerolineales bacterium | reverse complement strand
CCCCACTTCAAGATCGCCGCGCCCGAGAACAGGCGCAACACCCCGAACAGGATCAGGGCCGCGCCAATGCCGATCCCATCCGCGATGGCGGGACCCGCCAGCGAGCCGAACAGCACCGCCGTGTTCAGCACGATGTTGTACCAGGCCAGGTGCGCGGGACGGTCATCGGCGGGGATGTTCTCGAGCAGGTAATTGGCGTATGCGCCGCCCACCAGCGCCCACACGAACCCGCCCAGCACCGACAGCCCGTAGAAATGCCAGACCTCAGTCGATAGCGCCATGACGATCGGGTAGAGCGCCATGCCCATCACGCCGTAGCCCGTCACGTTCTTGTGTCCCAGCCGCTGCACGATATGCCGCAGCTGCATCGAGCCGAGCAGCACGGCCAGGTAGAACAGCGCCGTGCCGATGCCGATATGGTCGTCGCTCAGGCGCAGGTTGTTGACCATGTAGATGGAGAACAGCGGGATGGCCAGGTACTGCGTCACGTGGAAACCCAGCAGCACCAGCAGGCTGCGCCGATAAGCGGTCTGCCAGAGGTCGAGGCGCAGGGCCGAGCGCCAGTCGCGGCGCGGAGATTCGGCGGCGGCCGGGACGGGTGCGGGCGGCTGGTCCGCTTGCAGCGGGCGGATGAAGTACAGGTGGAAACTACTCATCACCGCGCCGAAAAATCCGATCGCAAAGACCACCTGGTATCCCATCGGGAAGGGCAGGTGGTTGAGCAGGTAGCCGCTCAACACCGACGAGATCATGAACATGACCGAGAGCACCACGTTGCGCATCCCCGCCACGTGGGCGCGGTAGGAGAGCGGCACGGCCGAAGCGAACAGCGCGTTGAAGCCCACCGAGACGCCCGTCAGCGGGATGCCCATCAGCAGCGAGATGACGATCAGCGCCCAGATCTGCTCCTGTGCGCCGAACAGCCACGGGAGCGGAATCCACAGCGCATAGCCGATGCGGTACAGCGCCGCGGTCCAGAATACGGCCCCCTCCACCCTGCGCCCTTCGAGCCAGCGCCCCGCAGGGATGGCCAGCAGCAGGCTGACCACCGACCCGACCGCCCCCAACAGGCCGATCTGGAAGGCCGTGGCCCCCAGGCGCGCGGCGTACACGGTCAGGAAGTTGACGGCCGACCCGCTCAACAGCCCGAACCAGCCGATATCGAGGTACAGGTGGATAAAATTGGCGCGGTATTGCGGGGGGACGTCGGTTTGGGCGAAGAGTTTGCTGAACATGGCGGAACGATTATACCCAATGCACAGGCCGCCGGCGGAGCGGCGGCCTGTCAGTTCTGTCGGGGGAACGGCTGCGGCTTAAGCCAGCCGCAGGCGCACCAGCAGGCGCTGCACGCTCCCATCGCGCTGGAAGATGCGGCGGCTGCCGTCCTCGTCCAGGCGCAGGCCGTCCAGGTGGTAGGCGCGCTCCGCAAGCTGCACCGTGATGCCGTCCGTTTCGGCGGCCTGCACGATGACCGGCACCTGGCAGACGGTGAAGGCCAGTGAGCCGCGCTCCAGGTCGAGCCGCTGGAAATTCCCCGCCAGGTCGAGATACTCGAAGGGGGCGGGTTCCGTCAGCAGTTCTTCGCGTTCCAGCAGCAGCGGGTCGAAGGCCAGGCAGCCGCCCTCGAAGCGCAGGCCCAACTCGGCCTGGCGGGTGAGGATCTCCTCCTTGACCGCGCCGGTCATGCCGGGCTGGCGCGCGCCCTGTCCGCGCGGGGTGTGCGAGTAGGGATCGGTCGGGAAGGCGCCGTACACGGCGGGCGATTTGTGCGTCCCCAGCCCGGCGCGGATGTCGCGGTAGGCCTCGGCCAGTCCGCGCGCGGCGGGCTCGCCCTGGAAGCGCAGCGCCGCCTCCTGCACGGCCAGCAGCAGTTTCGAGACCATGTGCCAGTAGATGCTGCCCAGTCCCTCGTAGGCGAAGAAGGTGCCCGAGCGCCCGGTGAACTCGCTGTGGCGGAAGACCTCCTCGAACAGGGCCGCGATCCGCCCGCCCTCCGCCGCCGTCAACGCGGCGAAGCGCGGCTGGCTCGAGAGCGCCTCCAGCGCCCGCTGCAGGTCCTTGGCGTTGCGTAACTGCCCGCTGAAATGATGGACCCCGTCCGCGTCGCGCACCAGCAGGCTGCGGTCGCCCGCTTCGGCCAGGGCGGCTGGCAGGCCCAGCCCGCTCACCTGCGCCGCCGTCAGGGCGCTCTTTTGCAGGAAGCCCGGCAGGACCCTGTCGGGGTACAGGATGTAGGAATGCTGGTCGGCGCGGTACAGGGCGCTCTGGCGCAGGCTCTCCAGCAGCGTCAACGACTCATCCGCCGTGAGCATGCCCGAGGACAGGATCGAGACCTGTCCCTCCAGCATTTCGTACAGGTGTGCGACGCGCGCCTGGCCCTCGCCGAGGTGCAGGATGTTATAGGCGTGGTACAGGTGGTCGGCGCGGCGGTTGGCCCGCAGCGAGTGCTCGATGTAGCGCTGCGCCAGGTCGAGGAAGGCCAGCAGGTCTGCGCCCGCGATGGGACTCAGGTCCGCGCCCAGGCCGCGCGCGTACAGGTCCGCGCGGTAAGCGGACCCCGCCTGGCCCAGCGCATCCAGCATCTGACGGCGCTGGGCGTCGTCGAAGGCGGCCGAGAGGCGCGGCTCGAAGCGTTGCAGCACGGCGTGGATCTGCCCAAACAGGCCCGCCACCTCGGTCCGCACCGCCAGGCTGGGCGGCGTGTCCTGCCCGAACAGGCCGCGGCAGAAGGCGATGTAGCGCCGCAGGTATCCCAGCGTGACCACCGACAGGCCCCGCCCGACCAGGGCGTTGTTGGCGTCGTTCCACTCCGGGCGCTGGGTGTTCATCCAGATGCCGCCCTCGGGCACGAAGTTGACCAGTTTGGCCAGCAGCAGCGTCAGCAGCTTTTCCGCCAGCGAGGCGTGCAGCACGCGCCCGTCTGGCCCGTGGACCAGCTTGCCGTCGCTGCCGCGCGCCGCCACCCGCCGCCCGATCTCGCGCTCCAGGTCGTGGTCGAACTGGATGGTGTTGTACGGGTCGCGCTGGATCTCGTCGAAGGGGCGGATGCGGTACGGCACGTTGGCATAACTCAGCAGCGGGCGCTCCAACTCGGCGCGCAGCCGCCCGGGGTGCAGGCTGGCGCTCAGTTCCATCAGCTTTTCCAGGTAGATGATCTGGTGGTCGCTCCAGTAGCCGATATTAGCCCACGGGTTGCCTGGCTCGGGCGTCTCCCAATCCAGCCCTGCGCGCGTGATGCGGTAGGGGTTGTAACCGTCGGCGGTGGTGGCCCCCAGGAAGGTGAAGATCATGCCTTCCACGTATTCGGGGAAGGAACAGGCCAGCGCCTCCCAGTTTTGGAAGATGTCGCGCCAGTTGCCCTCGTAATCGAGCCGCTGCGAACCGTCGGGCTGTTTGATGCGGATCGAGAAGCGGTTCCACGGACGGCTGGGGTCGCCGTGGCGGCGGCTGAAGGTCAGCGGCAGGTAGGTGCAACTCAGGCGGACCAGGTCGGCGCAGCCCGTGGACTCGGCCCGCGTTTGCAGGTCGCGCAGGTGCAGGCGCGCGGGCAGCGCCTCGAAGAAGGCCGCCTGTTCTTCGAGCAGCCCGCGCTGACGGGTGTCTACGAACGCGCGGAAGTCGGCCCGCTCCACCTGGTATGGGTCGGCGAAGATGCCGCCGCGCATCACGTTGAACATCGTGTTGGCAAAGTGGTGCGCGCCGCGCAGCGGGTCGGCGGAGCATTGCAGCCCGTCGGCGCTGGCCACGATGCGGCGCAGGCGCTCTGTGTTGGATGCCAGGTCCTGTTCGATGGCCTGCATCAGGCCCTCGCGCGGACCCTGCAGCAGCCGCCTGCGCGTGGCCACGATGGCCGCGCTGTCCTGCTGGACGTCGGCCACCAGGTGCCAGGCGCGTTCGGCGGCGGGCGCCAACTCCACCCGCGCGTGGACGAAATAGGCGGCGCGCCGTCCGCGCACTTCCGTCTCGGTCTGCAGGCCGCCGCCCGCGCGGAAGCGCTCCAGTTGCTGCGACGAGAGCAGGTGCGCCGTCGGCGTCAGCCCCACCTGGAAGGCCGTGCTCGCCAGCAGCGACTCGCTCGGCTCGGCCAGGTCGGTCAGCCTGGAGTTGAGGGCGAAGATGCCCAGCCCCGTTTCGGGGTCCAGTTCGCTGCGCTTGTAGCCGTCCAGCAGCGGGCTGAAGATGTTCTGCGTGGCCGAAGAGACGTTGGCGGGCAGCAGGTTTTGCAGCCCGTCCAGCACGTCCACCTGGCAGGCCTCGCCGCCCGTGTTGACCAGCCAACTGGTCTTCACGAAGCCGAAGGCCTCGCCGCTGCGCCAGGCATAGCGCAGGGTCAGCCCCAGGCTGTGGTTGACCTCCTCGAAGACCAGCGCCGTGCCCGCCACGTTCTTGTACAGGTTGCGCTCCAGGGCGTACTGTCCCTGCCCGCGCGCCGAGAACGGCTCCCATAGCCAGGTCTGGCTGCCGCGCGTCGCCAGCAGCAGGGTCTTGCCGCCGGTGTTCTCGCTGTTCTCGGTCAATTTGTCTTCGGTGTAGTACGGGAACAGGGCCTGTTCGGCGTTCTCGCGGCCCGCCGTCAGCCCTCCGCTGGAGGAGATGAACAGCCAGTGGTCCGAACTGCTCACCAGGCTCATGAAGAAGGGTTCGAGCGCGTCGAAGTTCCCGATGCGGTAATACGCCTCCCCAAGCAGTTCCACGTAGCGTCCCTCGGCTGGGCCGCGGCGGGTTTGTTGAGGGGTGCCCCCCAGAAGGATGGTCCGTGCGGATGAGTCCATGCTGTCCCTTTTCTGAATCGCAGAATGCCGCCCCGCCATGACGGGGCGCATCGAGTCTACCAGATACGCCGGGCGAAGGACAGATGCCTTCGGATATTTCGGCAAACGACCTTTCCCCCTGGCCTGCACACCGGGGGACGGGAACCCACGGCCTCTTGCCCCTTGTTTCAATCCACTCTCCCCGTAAAGGGAGAGACTAGACAGCATGTTTTCGGTCTACGAGGGCTATCCCGTTTCAATCCACTCTCCCCGTAAAGGGAGAGACGGGATGATGAAAATTGACATAAGCCCGCTTGCGATGAAGAGTTTCAATCCACTCTCCCCGTAAAGGGAGAGACTCACCACGCCGCGCCAATTGCCGATAGTAGTAATGTTTCAATCCACTCTCCCCGTAAAGGGAGAGACTCCACCATGCGGGCGGGCTGAACGCGCGGCTGGTGTTTCAATCCACTCTCCCCGTAAAGGGAGAGACTGCAGGTGTCCCAGGCCAAGCGCAGCCAGCGTCGGGTTTCAATCCACTCTCCCCGTAAAGGGAGAGACACGTGCTCAGTATTCCAACCCGCCACGCCAGCGTTTCAATCCACTCTCCCCGTAAAGGGAGAGACCGCAATGCTGACAGTAGATGACT
>CALLJA010000531.1 GCA_938008865.1 uncultured Anaerolineales bacterium | reverse complement strand
GCCGTGCCAAGATCACCGTGCTGACCATGCTCGAAGCGGAGCAGACCGCCTTCGATAACGGCATCCAGCTCGAGGGATTGACGGGCACACACGGCGGCGTCATCGGCGCGCTGGCGGCGGTCGGGTTGCACCGGCAGGGGAACGACGGCCGCTTCCTCTGGCTGCCTGGCCTGCGCGAACTGCGCGGAAGATTGCCCGTCTCTGAGATCTGCGCGCTCGGCCATGTGGAACGCGTCTGTACGTTGAGCCACACCAACCTGCACCCCAAAACGGTCGTCGACGTCGGCGAGTGGATTCGCCCCATTCTGCGCGACGGGCTGGCCACACTTTATGTAGAGGAGCTAAATCATGAATGGCATATCATCTCTAAGGAACACATCAAGAGCCTTTCCAACTGAGTGGACGCTCCCCTGGTGGGAGGCGTTGCTGTTGATCGGTGGCGGCGTGTTGGCGGTGATCCTGCACCGTAGTTTCGACGCTTCGCTCAGCCTGCCCGGCCATCACGGCATCGAGTGGATGGCGCTGATGGTCCTCGGGCGGCTGTCCTCGCGCTATCGCGGCGCGGGCACGCTCACCAGCATCGGCGCGTCGCTGGCTTCGATGATGCCCATGTGGCGCGGCGGCGACCCGTTCACGCCGCTGCTGTATATGCTGCCCGGCCCGCTCATGGACCTGGCCTTTCGTTACCTGCCGCGCTACACTGGCAAAGTCTGGTTCGTAATGTTCGTGGCGGGCCTGGCGCACATGACCAAACCCGTGACGCGCCTGCTCATCAACCTGACCACGGGCTGGCCGTTCGGCTCGTTCCGATTCGGGATCGCCTACCCCATGCTCGGTCACTTTTTCTATGGTGCAATCGGCGGTTTGCTTGGCGCCCTGGTCATCTTGGGCATTAACAAACTGTCTGAAAAACAAAACTCATAAAGGAATGGAACCATGAAATTCAAACCGCTCCATCTGATCGCCGTCTTGATCGTCATCCTGTCGCTGGCGCTTTCCGCCTGCGGCTCCGCCGCCCCCTCCAACCCGAACTTGATCCTGGCCACCACCACCAGCACCCGTGACTCGGGCCTGCTCGACGTGCTGCAACCGCTCTTCGAGGAGCAGACCGGCTATAAACTCCAGATCGTGGCGGTGGGCACGGGCGAGGCGCTCAAGATGGGCGAGGAAGGCAACGCCGACGTCCTGCTCGTCCACGCGCCATCCTCCGAAGTCACCTTCATGGATGGCGGCTTTGGCAAGGACCGCTTCCTGGTGATGCACAACGACTTCATCATCGTCGGCCCCGCTGCCGACCCCGCGGGTATCAAGGGACAGGGTCCCAAGGATGCATTCGTGGCCATCTACAACGCGGGCGCGCCCTTCGTGACGCGCGGCGATGACTCGGGTACGCACAAGAAAGAACTCAGCTTTTGGACGAAGGCCGAACTCGACCCCGTGGGCCAGCCCTGGTATATCGAGACCGGGCAGGGCATGGGCGCGTCGCTGACGGTGGCCTCCGAGAAGGGCGCGTACATCCTGACCGACCGCGCCACCTACCTGGCCAACCAGGACAAACTGCAGTTGGAGATCCTGCTGGAAGGCAACAATGCCCTGCTGAACGTGTATCACGTCATCACGGTCAACCCCGATAAGTGGCCCGAGGCCAACTACGAAGGCGCGCTGGCCTTCGCCAAGTTCCTGACCGACCCTGCCACGCAAAAGGTCATCGCCGAATTTGGCCTGAAGGAATTCGGCCAGCCGCTCTTCATCCCCGACGCCGACAAGACCGATGCTGACCTCGGCCTTTGATCGATGATAAGATATGCGGCGCGCATTGCGAAAGCGGTGCGCGCCGCGCATTTTTATGAGCGATCTCTTCCCCATCACCCTGCTCTCGCTGCAAGTTTCCGCGCTGGCCACGTTGATCAGCCTGCTGATCGGCCTGCCGTTCGGGACGGCGCTTGCGCTCGGAAAATTCCCCGGGCGCGCCTTCCTGCTTAGCATCATCAACACGGGCATGGCTCTGCCGCCCGTGGTAGTGGGATTGTTCGTGGCCATGCTGCTCTGGCGTTCGGGCCCGCTTGGCAGTCTGCGCCTGATCTATACGCCCGCGGCCATCGTCATCGCGCAGACGGTCATCGCCGCGCCCGTGGTGACGGGCTTGACCGCCGCCGCGTTGCAGCAGCTCAATCCGCGCCTGCGGCTGCAACTCTACGGGCTGGGCGCGTCCCGTGCGCAGATGGTCCTGGCCTTGTGGCGTGAGGCGCGCCTGCCGCTGTTGGCGGCCTTGATGGCGGGCTTTGGTTCGGTCATCTCGGAGGTCGGCGCGTCGATGATGGTGGGCGGCAACATCCGCGGGCAGACGCGCGTGCTGACCACCGCCATCGTGCTGGAGACCAGCAAAGGCGAGTTCGAGCGCGCCATCGCCCTGAGCGTTTTTCTGCTGGCCATCACCTTCCTGGTCAACTGGGCGCTGACCATCATCCAGCAGCGGGGCCGCTCGTGACCGCGCTGATCGAGGTCCGCGACCTGCTTGTGCGCCGCGAGAAGCAGACGGTGTTGGAGATCGAGCACCTGGCCGTGCAGAAGGGCGAGGTGCTGGCCGTGGTGGGACCGAACGGCGCGGGCAAGAGCACGCTCTTCCTCACACTGGCGCGCCTGCTCAAGCACGAGCGCGGGACCATTCACTTTAACGGGAGCAAGTCCACGTCCACGCTGGAGTATCGCCGCCGCATCGCGCTGGTGTTGCAGGAGCCGTTGCTGTTGGATGCCAGCGTGCGCGAGAATGCCGCCGTTGGGCTGGGGTTTCGGGGCGTCTCGAAAACGGAATCAGACCGCCGCGTCGGTCACTGGCTCGAGCGGATGGGCGTGGCGCACCTGGCCGACCGCTCCGCGCGCAAACTTTCGGGCGGAGAATCACAGCGCGTGAGCCTGGCCCGTGCCTTTGTCCTGGAACCCGAACTGCTCCTGCTCGATGAGCCGTTCACCGCCCTCGACTCTCCCACCCGAGCGCGCCTGCTCGAAGACCTGAAATCGGTGCTGGCGGAAACGTCCACCACCACCATCTTCATCACGCACGACCTGCGCGAAGCGGAACGGTTGGGCACGCGCATGGCCGTCATGCTCAAGGGACGCATCCACCAGGCGGGCGAGCCGCGCGAGGTCTTCGCCCATCCCGCTGATGCCCAGGTGGCTGGTTTTTTGGGAACGACACTGGAGTAGGTTGAAACCCGATCCCAGGGTGGGGTAAGATGGGGCAACTTTTATCCCCGCCCTGGAGCCTTTTATGCGCGCCTATGAATTATCGCAGCTCATCGCCAGGCAGACTGACGGCGACCGCCTGTATCTCGAATTCCTCAAGGTTCCCGACCTGAGCCTGGGACTGTACGTCCTGCCCGTCGGCGGCATGGACCCGCAGGCTCCGCACACGGAGGACGAGGTCTATTACGTGGTCAGCGGGCAGGCCAGCATCACGGTCGCGCAGGAGGAGCGTCCCGTGCAGGCAGGCTCAATCGTCTATGTGCCGAAGAACGTGGAGCACCGCTTCCATACCATCACGGAAGAACTCAGGGTGATCGTGTTCTTCGCGCCTGCGGAATACTCGAATCGGGCGCACGGACGCGCCGCGCAACCAACGGGGGGATGAACCACGGCCCTTCTGTGGATATAATCTGCGCATGGAATCCTTCCCCCGCCCCTCGCTTTGGACCCGCCATAGCAGCATCCTGCTGGGCGGGTTTCTGTTGACCGTTTTCCTGATCGTGTACATCTGGTGGCCGCTGGCCGAAGAGTACCTGGCCTACGTGGATTGGAACGGCCCGTGGTGGCTGTACATCGACTGGCTGTTGATCGGTGTCTTCGTATTCATGTCCTTCACCATCATGGCCCGCGCGGACCTGAAGACCGACGCGCTGATTGTTTTCGTGGGCGTCTGCGGCGGCCTCGCCATCGAAAGTTGGGGCACGCAGACCAACCTGTGGCATTATTACACCGCCGAGCGGCCGCCGTTGTGGATCATCCCCGCTTGGCCGATCGCGAGCCTGTCAATCGACCGGATTACGCGGTTGCTTTCTTACCTAAGCACAAAGGTCACAAAAGAATACAAAGGGGATTCTTTTCTGTGGAAATTTTTCTATTGGTTGACCTTTTTTTCTTTTCTGACCTTGATGCTGGTCTTTGTTTCCCCGACGTTTGACAAGTCCTATACCTGGCTCGCGTTGACCCTGTGCGTGCTGTTGGTCCTCACGCCGACCGATCACCGCTACGCTTTGCTGACCTTCATCGCGGGCGCGGGGCTGGGATATTTCCTCGAACTGTGGGGGACGACCCGCGAGTGCTGGACCTATTACACCCTTCAGACGCCGCCGCTGTTCGCGGTGCTGGCGCACGGGATGGCCGCCGTCGCCTTTTGGCGGGCGGGGCTGGTGCTGAAAATGCTGTGGGGGAGAGTCCGCCTAGGTGCGGAGGAGCAGGTTCAAGTCGAGGAAGAGGCGTAGCCGCTGCCCACTGTGGAGGGAGATTCTTGACCTTTTCTTGATGATTTTTG
>CALLJA010000530.1 GCA_938008865.1 uncultured Anaerolineales bacterium | reverse complement strand
CCGCGCTCGACCTGCCCGCCCTGCTGGTCTCTGTCTCGAACTTCCCCGTCACGGCGCGGCCGCAGTCAGGCCTGTCCTTTGCCAATTACGTCTTCGAGATCTACATCACCGAAGGCGCCACGCGTTTCCTGAGCGTCTTCTACGGCGACTTCCCGCAGCCCGAAGTTCCCTTCACAGGCGGGTGCGAGGCCCGCATGGAACCTTTCCGCGCGGACGAAACCTACTTCGGCAACCGCGTCTGGCTCGACACGAACCAGAACGGCGTGCAGGACTACGGCGAACCTGGCGTCGGCGGTGTATGCGTGGACCTGTACGACGCCAACGGGCAGCCAGTCGGCTCGACCACCACCGACAGCAACGGCTATTACGGATTCAACGTCGAGCCAGGATCATACACGCTCGAAGTAAAACTCCCCGAGGGGATGAAGTTCACGCAGGCAAACGTTGGGGACGAGGACCACGACAGTGACGTGGACCCAGCCTCGGGGCGGACTCCCGTCGAGGTGGCCGCCTCCACCCTGTCCGTGGACGTTGGGCTGGTCCCGCCTGTGGGCGTCACCCCCACCCCGAATCCCACCGCCAAAGGCATCGACCCTGAGATCGGTCCCGTGCGCTCGGGGCGGCTGGTCTACGCCGACTTCGCCGCCATGTTCCAGGACTCGTGCCTGATTTACGCCTTCGCCTCGGAGGAAGTGCTCGACAAGATTCCGCAATGCGCGATGGTCAACCATGAGACCGACAACGGCGGCGCGATGCTCGACATCACGCGCATGCGCGCCATCGCCGAGGAAAACGAGAAGGCCGACACAACCTTCGATTACGCCAGCAACCAGTTCAGCGACCTGCCGCCTGCAGGCGGCTCGGCCGCACTGGACCTGAGGGTGTTCATCGCCAACCTCAACCAGTCGGGCTGGACCTACGACCCGCTGATGCAGTCCTACCTGCGCTACACCGACAACGCCGACAAGGCCAGCGCGGGCCAGCTCCACCCCGACACCGACCGCCTGAACGGACGTCAACTGCACTTCGAGAACGTCATCGTGCTATTCGCCGAGCACCAGGTGGTTGCGCCCACTATCCTCGACATGGACCTGAGCCAGGGCAACGAAGGCCCCGCCATGCTCTTCCGCGACGGCCGCGTATACGACATCCGTTGGAGCACGCGCTCGGGCGCGTACGAAAAACGCACGGGCCTGCGCCGCCCCATCCAATGGGTGGACCGCGACGGGAATCCCGTGCCGCTCAAGCCAGGTCACACCTGGGTGGTGGTGGTCACGCCCTACTCCAGCGTCACCAGCCTGGGCGGCGGCGCGTGGAAATTGCGTTTCTATCCGCCTGCAGGCGCGCAATAGAAACACATACAAAACGCCACAGACACCCCCGCGTTATTGGCTTTATAATTTCGGCAGCCGCGCATCGGCTACATCGAGGTACGCAGATGCGCCCGCGCTGGTCGTCCGCAGGAACGCCTCACCTTTCGCCAACAGGAGAGATTCATGAGCAAAGAGAACGAAGCCGTCATCCTATCCGCCGCCCGTACCCCAATCGGAAAATTCCAGGGCGTGCTGAGCGGACTCCCCGCCGTCCAGTTGGGTGCGGTCGCCATTCGGGCCGCCGTCGAGCGCTCGGGCATCGACCCTGCCCAGGTCGAGGAAGTGTGGATGGGCAACGTGGTCCAGGCGGGCGAGGGACAGGCTCCCGCGCGCCAGGCGGCCATCTTCGGCGGGGTGCCTGCCACCGTCAGCGCGACCACGCTCAACAAGGTCTGCGGCTCGGGCTTGAAGTCGGTCATGCAGGCGGCGCAAGCCATCCGCGCGGGGGATGCGGACCTGTTCGTAGCGGGCGGATTCGAGTCGATGAGCCGCGCCCCCTACCTGATCCACGGCCGCTCGGGCGAACTCCGCTATGGCAACCAGCCGTTGACCGATGCCCTGCTCCACGACGGCCTGTGGGACCCGTTCGAGAATTGGGGCATGGGCATGGCAGCCGAGTTCATCGCGGACGAGTACGAGGTGACGCGCGAGGCCATGGACCAGCTTTCCTGCGAGAGTCACCAAAAAGCCGTGGCCGCCATCGAAGCGGGCAAATTCAAAGCGGAGATCGCGCCCGTCGAGATCAAGGGACGCAAGGGCGAGGTCCAGGTGGTGGACACGGACGAGGGTCCGCGCAGGGATACGACGGTCGAGTCGCTCGCCAAACTCAAGCCCGTCTTCAAAGCGGACGGCAGGGTGACGGCAGGCAACGCCTCGTCGATGAACGACGGCGCGGCGGCGCTGGTCGTCTCCAGCCGCGCGTATGCCGAGGCGCACGGACATGCTCCGCTCGCGCGCATCGTCGGCTACGCCCAGGCGGCGGTCGAGCCGAAGTACCTGTTCTCGGCGCCCGCGCTGGCCATGCCCAAACTGCTTCAGCGCATCGGCTGGACCTTCGCCGACGTGGACCTGGTCGAGTTGAACGAGGCCTTCGCCGCCCAGGTGCTGGCCAACGGCTACGCCCTGGCCGACCAGGGCTGGGACTGGAACAAGGTCAACGTCAACGGCGGCGGCATCTCGCTCGGGCATCCGCTTGGGGCCAGCGGCGCGCGCGTGCTGACCACGCTGATCTACGCGCTCAAGGACCGCGGCCTGAAGCGCGGCATCACGTCGCTGTGTCTGGGCGGCGGCGAGGCCGTGGCGATGGCGGTCGAGATCGAATAAGTCATTTGGAGGCCCCATGAATATCCAGGAACGCAACGAAAAGATCGAATTGTACGGCCGTGGCGTGGACCTGCTGGAGCAGGCGCTTCAGGAGATTCCGCGCGAGATGTGGCAGTTCAAGCCCGCGCCGACGGAGTGGAGCGTGCACGAGATCCTCGTCCACCTGGCGGATTCGGAGACGAACGCCGCCCTGCGCGCCCGCAAGCTGATCGTCGAGCCGGGCGGCACGGTCATGGGCTACGACCAGGACGCCTGGGCCGTGACGCTGGACTATCACGGCCAAAGCTGGGAGGATGCGCTGGAGACCACGCGCCTGGTCCGCAAGACGACCTACGCCCTGCTCAAACAGCAGCCCGAGGAGGTCTTCACGCACTCGCTCAAGCACCCCGAGTACGAAGACCCGTACACCTTCGAGAAGTGGATCAACATCTACTCAGGCCACATCCCAGGGCACATCGAGCAGATTAAGAACAATTACAAGATTTGGAAAGAGCGGAAGTAGCAGGAAATAGGCAAAAAGTGGTTCGGATGCAGTCACATCCGAACCACTTTTGATTCTCTCGTCCTTTATCCCTTTTCCTGCTCATCCCTTGACGCTGCTGTTAATCGATGGCTGGTTTTTTACTTGAACCAATTTTTTAATTCTTCGTGAGGTAATACAACTTGCATGTACACAGTGTATTCTACGCCGTTTTGTACAAACACTTTAGTTGCATCTGTGTTTCCAAAAAGCTCCGAGACGTTTTGAGCACCTTCACCATCTACATATAATAGTTTCCGATCGGATCCTTCCAGCGAAGGCAGGGTTTCAGGCCAGGGGAGCACGCTTTGCAAGGTGTCATCGTTATCCAAATACATCCCACGTTGTATCCATAACAGAATTCGGTCTGGATGATAGACAGACAATCCTTCGGGGTGAAAATCATTCAGATATTGTAGAATGTTCTTCATCTCGGGTACTAAATCTTTCAGAAATGGTTTATAGGCACAAAGGGTTTTTCCATCATCTTCATTTACCGAAACGCAATATGAAGATTCGTAGTCGATGGGGTGGTAATCACTCCCGAAACTATAAAGTGTATCCGTTAAGTCATGACTTCCGTTTGAGTAAAGGGAGAAAAAGCCCAAGTTGCGCAGTTGTACCAAAAATTCTTTCATCTCACTTGGTGTCATTATCTTTTGCTGATATGTATGACTTGCAAGTATCAGTTGTCCATCCGAATACAAGACAAGTCTTGATCTGTGTCCTCTGAGCCTTTGCACAAAAAACATGTCGAAAACTGAATAATCTCCAGTGTCTACATAATTGACAGCGATCTGTTTGATTGTGTAATTTGGAAAAGGTGTCAGAATTCCGATAGCAGGTAATCGAGTTGGTGTGGCAGATGGCTCTGAGGATGTGGGGAACAATGTACCAGAAGATTCGATTTGACCATTGTTACATGCAATAAGTAAGGTACATAGCATGAGTGAAAAGCCAAATTTAAGGAATTTATCAATGCTTGTCATAGTTATACACTCAAGAACCAGTCAACGAATTAAGGATTGATGCGGCGGGAAGGAGGAGAGCAAAAGGAAGGAGATAAAGCACCGCCACATCGGTCCAAGTCGAACGAAGCCGTATTAGGAAAAGGAGGCCAGGGTCATCTGACAAAAAAATGAAGCCAAGTCCCGCCGATAAAGGAACGATCTGAGAAGTATTTTACATGAGAATCAAATCCTCATGCAACAAATCCGGGGTGAAAGATCGGGCACAAGAGGTCACGATGAACTAGGGGAGAAGAAAGACACAGGCGTCAGGTTGCTTTGAAACCTCATGAACAGCCTGGCAAACCCGCATCTGCTTGCTTGCAACTGCCCCGTCTCAACAAGGAAATC
>CALLJA010000529.1 GCA_938008865.1 uncultured Anaerolineales bacterium | reverse complement strand
TGGCCGCCGTGCTTTTCGACCAGGCGGATGTTCTGGATGCGCATGGTCTTCTCGGCGGCCTTGGCCATATCGTAGACCGTCAGCGCGGCTACGGAGACGGCAGTCAGTGCCTCCATCTCCACGCCCGTCTTGCCGACTGTTTTAGCCGTGGCGGTGATGACCACCCCAGGCAGGGATTCGTCCAGGGCCAGGGCCACGTCCACTTTGGTGAGCGGCAGCGGATGACATAACGGGATCAGGTCCGAGGTCCGTTTGGCGGCGGTGATGCCCGCGATCTGGGCCACGGTCAACACGTCGCCTTTCTTGATCTGTCCAGCGCGGATCAGGTCGAAGGTCGCCTTGCGCATGTGGACTTCGCCGCGCGCGATGGCCATGCGCTCGGTGTCGGGCTTGGCGCCCACATCCACCATGCTGGCCTGGCCGTGTTCATCGAGATGAGTCAATTTGGGTTCGGACATGCGGCGATTATACACTGGTATAATTCGCGCCCTATGGAAAACATTCTCGGCCAGCAAGTCAGCGGATACAAGGTGCAGACCCCCATCTACGAGGGCCCGCTGGACCTGCTGCTCAGCCTGATCGAACGCGCGGAACTGGACATTACCTCTATCTCGCTGGCGATGGTGACCGACCAGTACCTGCAATACATCCACAGCATGGCCGAGGCGCAACCCGACGAAATTTCGGCCTTCCTGGTGATCGCCGCCAAATTGGTGCAGATCAAATCGGAGGCGCTGCTGCCGCGCCCGCCCGAGCGCGAAGTGGGCGAAGAGGACCCAGGCACGTCGCTGGTCGAGCAACTCAAACTATACAAACGTTACAAGGAGATCGCGGGCTGGCTGCTGGAACGCCAGGCGGCGAACCTGCGGACTCACCTGCGCGTGGCCCCGCCTCCCAAGGTGGAGGCCAAACTGGACCTCTCGAACCTGACCCTGGGCGACCTGCTGGCCGCCGCCGAGCGGGCCTTTGGCCGCGAAAAGGAAAAGAAATCCCTCGGGACGGTCATCTCTGCGCCGCGTGTGACCATCCGCGAGAAGATCGAGTTGATCACCCGAACCCTCAAAGACATGGAGCGTGCCAGTTTCCGCGGCCTGATCGGCGACAAGGCCACCCGCGTCGAGATCGTGGTCACCTTCCTGGCCCTGCTTGAACTGGTCAAGCGCTACCACGTGGAGGCACATCAGGACGGCCTGTTCGGCGACATCCACTTCGAGCGGCGCGGCGAGTGGAAGGAAGCCACAGAGATCGAGATTGAGTTCGAGTAAAACCAAGTGAGGTGGACCTGACAGGTCCACCTCACTTTTTGTTTTTCCGAATCCACGCCACCACGCTGACCGTCAGCAGCGCGCCAAGGTTGTCGAAGACCAACACGTCGGTCACAGATGGGTGGCGTCCTGGCACGAAGGACTGGTGGAACTCGTCGGTGGCGGAATAGGCCAGGGCCATCAGCCAGGCAACCCAATGCAGGTGGCGGCGGTAGCCGAGACCGCGCCAGTAGGTCAGGGCTAGCAGGCCGTAGCCGAGTCCGTGCGCCGATTTCTTGACGAAATAATCCCAACTGCCGAAATTCGGCAGTTCATTGCTGGTCCGCGAGGAAAAGGCGAAGATGGCGGCCATCATCAACAAGGCTGGGCCCCAGGTCTGTAAAAACATTTTGAGCTTGGACATGCGCAAAATTGTACCGCATGGGTTGGAATCAAAAACTCCCCGCCGTTTGACGGGGAGTTTTTGATTGTAAAGCGCGCTAGAAATCCTGGCGGACGATGGTCACGGCAGTGGTGCCGCTGCCCGTATCCGCGCCGCTGATCGAGATGGCCTTGCCGCTCGGGTCGCGTTCGAAGACGATGGTGAAGAGCTGGCCCATGGTCACGGTCATCGAGGTGCGCTCT
>CALLJA010000528.1 GCA_938008865.1 uncultured Anaerolineales bacterium | reverse complement strand
GGCATGGTGCGCGCGCTGGTGACGGTGCTGTACTTGCCGTCCGAGCGCTCCACACGGATAATCGGTTTGAGGTTGAGCAATGCACCCGCCATCGCCTTGACGCGCCCGATGCGGCCACCGCGTGCCAGGTATTCCAACGTTTCGAGGGTGTACACTACCTCGACCGACTCACGGATCTTGGCCATGCGTTCCTGGATGGCCTGCATGGTCCAGCCCGCTTTGTTGGCTAGCGCGGCGGCCATCACCTGAAAACGCTCGCCACCCGAAAGTGTCAGTGTGTCCCAGAAATGTACGTCGGCGTGGTTTTTGGCCTGTTCGCCGCCGTCGCGGGCTGCATTGATCGTGCCGCTCAGCCCCGACGAAATGTGGATGGACAGGATATTCTTGTCCACAATGGCGAGTTTTTTGTAGATCTCGGCGAACAATCCGCCCGAGGGTTGGGCCGTGGTGGGGATGGCAGGCCGCATGGCCTCCAGCCGATCGTAGAAGGCGTCCGCGCTAATATCCAGCGAACTGACCTCGCCCTCGGGGAATTGGATGAAGAGCGGGGCCTGGACGATGTCCAGCGCCTTCAACTCTTCGGCGGGAATGTCGGCCGCGCAGTCCGTAACGATTTTCATGTTCTGTCTCCTATGGGTTGGCATGGCCTCGGATTTGCAGGATTTTCCGAAGCCAGGGGATATCAAACTACACCTTGCTCAAACGGAGCGTTCGACGCTCCAGAAACCAATGCACCGCGTCCGCGATGCTTTCGTATAGATGACGCGGGCGGTAGCCCAGTTCCCGCGTGGCCTTGGCATGGCTGATGTGCGAGTTGCTCTTCAGTACCTCCAGCGAGTAGGGCGTAAAGCGCGGTGTGGCGTGGGTGGTGCGGTAATACCAGGGTGTGAAGTGCGCTGCAAACTCCGCCAGGTTGAAGGGGACTTTCATTTGGAAGAAATGCCCGCCCGTGATCTCGCGCACGGTTTCGAGCAGGTAGCGCACGCTGATGCGCTGTCCCGAGAGGATGTAACTCTCGCCGCGTTTGCCCTTCTCCGCGGCGGCGATCAGGCCGTGGGCCACGTCGCGCACGTCCACGAAGTCGTAGGCGCCGTCCACGTACAGGGTCGGTCTTTTCTCGGCGGCAGTGCGGATCACATCGCCCATCATCGAGCCGCGGAAATCGTACGGGCCGATCACGCCTGTGGGGCAGACCACCGTCGCATCCAGGCCCGAGCGGGCGGCGTTCAGTACCTCGAGCGTGGCTTCCGCCTTCGAGCGGTCATATTCCCCGTAGGGATTCTCCGCGTCGTACGGCACGCTTTCGTCGATCACGCCCGTCTCCACGCGGCGGATGGCATGGATCGAGGAGGTGTACACCAGCTTGTGGATGCGCTTTTCCTTCGCCGCCCTGAGGATGTTCTTCGTCCCCTCGACGTTGACCCGCCGCACGGTCGGGTTCGAGCCTGGCATGATCGAGATGATGCCCGCCAGGTGGAAGACGCCCTTCACACCTCGCAGCGACTCGAAGACCGCATCCAGGTCGAGGACATCGCCCTCGACCATTTCCACGTCCAGACCCTTGAGCGGCTCGCGGCTTTCGTTGGGCAGAATCAACGCCCGCACCTGTTCGCCGCGCGCCAGCAGTTCGCGCACCAGCACATTTCCGATGTGACCTGTCGCTCCGGTTACCAGCCACATATCGACCTCATTTCTTCAAGAGAGTGTTCAACATCAGGTCGGTGATCTCGCGCGCCGTGGCTTCCCATTTCGCGCCCTTCGGGTCGAGCAGGCTTTGCAGCAAGAGACCCATCGCCATCGAGACGATCATGCGCGAGGCCAATTCGGGGTCCATTTCGATGAACGAGCCTTCATCCACGCCCTTCTTGATGAGCGAGGTGAAATACTTGTGATAACGGCGGTAGGGGGCAATGCTGGCCTGCCAGATCTCATCGTCGCGGCTGGCTTTCAGCCAGAATTCGAGGAACATCGGCAGGTGGTCGCCTGCGGTTGCGAAGATGTAAGGGAAGGCTTCGGTGATCTGCATGAAGGTCTCGGGGGCGGACTTTTCGCGCGAGGCCTCAATGGCGCTGTCGATGTTGTCCAGCCAGCCGTCGAGCAGGGCCAGGAACAAGGCTTGTTTGCTTTCGAAGTGATGGTAGAACGCGCCCTTGCTGACCCCCGCATCCTTGCAGATTTCGTCCACACTGGCTGAGTTGAAGCCCTGCGTGGAGAATAGTTTGATGGCTGAATTGATGAGTTGTATGCGAGTCTCTTCACTGCGGTGTTGCATGGCACTCACTTTCTCGGCTTCTGTGGGGATGTTCCACAAAGACGAAAAAAACCGACCAGTCGGTATGTTTTATAACCCCAAAAAATCCCGCTGTCAATGGCAGCGGGAAGGGCGGTTTGCGATGAAGGTCAATCGGCGCAGACGGCGCAGCCCTGTGTGCTGGGCCGCGTGACCAACCCTCGCGCAAGCACGCCTGCGGCCTCGAAGGCGGTCTGGATTGCGGTCAGGGCTTGCCGCTCCTGGCCCGATTCCACGAAGCAGAGGATTGACGGTCCCGCCCCTGAGAGCGCTGCCGCGCCGAAGCGGCGGGCGGCCTCGAAGGCGGCTTTCCCGCCTGGGATGCGTTCCAGCCGATAGGGTTGGTGCAGGCGGTCGTCCATGGCTTTGCGGAGCAGGTCCAGGTCGCCGCTGCGCAGGGCATCCACCACCAGCGCCGTCCGCCCGATGTTGAAGATGGCGTCCGCGCGCGGAACGGAGGGAGGCAGCACCGCGCGCGCCACGCGGGTGGGCCAATCCACATCGGGCTTGACGATAACCGCCGCCAGTGATGGGGTCTCATACCTGCGCGAGAGGATCTCCCCTTCGTTCATTACCGAGACGACCAGTCCGCCCAGCAGGGCGGGGGCTACATTATCGGGGTGACCTTCCAACTCGGTTGCCAACTTGAGCATATCCGCCTGGTTGAGCGGACGACCAAGCAACTCGTTCGCGCCGAAGATGCCTGCCACGAGCGCCGCCGCGCTGGAGCCCATTCCGCTGCTGGGGGGAATCTGGTTCTGGGAGCGAATCGCGGCGCCCTTTGCATCCCGCCCGCATAATTCGTACACACGCAGGAACGCCTCGACCAGCAGATTGTTGGGCTGGTTGTCGAGTTGATCCGCGCCCTCGCCCGTGACGCGGAAGGTGATCTGGTCGTCTGCTTCGAACTGGACTTCGTTCCACAGGTTGAGCGCCAGGCCGATGCAATCGAAGCCTGGCCCAAGGTTGGCGGTGGTGGCGGGGACGCGAATGGTAATCATGCCGAAATTATACCCACGACATTTCCGAATCGCGCCTTTTTGGAATCGCTATATAATCGGCCCATTCTGAACTTTGGAGTCGCCATGTCCTATCAAGGTGTTTTGCCCCGTTACGGGCATTTGCTCGACCTGCCCGTCCACACGAAGACCATTTCCCTGCTCGAAGGGGACACCCCGCTCATTCCCATGCCGCGCCTGGGGCGTGACCTGGGCTGCGAGTTGTTCGTCAAATTCGAGGGCCTCAACCCGACCGGTTCTTTCAAGGATCGCGGCATGACGGCTGCCATCAGCGAAGCGGTCGGGCGCGGCGCCCAGACCGTCATCTGCGCCTCGACGGGCAACACCGCCGCTTCGGCGGCCGCTTACGCCGCCCGCGCTGGACTCCGCGCCATTGTGCTGATCCCCGAGGGCAAGGTCGCCGCGGGAAAACTGGCGGGCGCCATCGCTTACGGCGCAGAAGTGATTCAGATTCAAGGCTCGTTTGACGATGCCCTCGGCCTGGTAGTCGAGATCACGCAGAAGACGCCCATCGCGCTGGTCAACTCGATCAACCCGTATCGCATCGAGGGGCAGAAGACCGCCGCCTTCGAGATCGTGGATGTGCTGGACTCTGCCCCCGACTGGTTGTGCCTGCCCGTGGGCAATGCGGGCAACATCACATCGTATTGGGCGGGCTTCAAGCAATATCAAAAGGGATTGCCGCAGGTGTTGGGCGTGCAGGCGGCGGGGTCTGCGCCGCTGGTGTTGGGAGATCCCGTGGAGAAACCTGAGACCGTGGCGACAGCCATCCGCATTGGCAAGCCCGCGCGCGGCGAACAGGCGCTCGAAGTCGCGCAAGAGTCGAACGGGAAGATCATTGCCGTGCCCGACTCTGAGATTTTGGCGGCGCAGAGAATCCTTGCCAGTGAAGGGGTGTGGGTGGAGCCTGCATCCGCGGCGGGGCTGGCGGGCCTTTTGGCGGAAACAGGCCGAGGGTCCATGAATGTGAAGGGGAAGCGGCTGGTTGTGGTCTGTACGGGCCACGGGCTGAAGGACCCCACCATCGTGACCGAATCCTTCCAGGCGCCGCAGGTCATCCCCGCCGAATATTCCGCGCTGGTGGATGTAATCGGAGCGTAAATCAAAAGGCCGAGGTTTTTGCCTCGGCCTTTTTTGTGTTCTATCCAGCTTTTTGTGCGTCGTATTTCTTGACGTCCTCGACGGCTTTCTTCACGTTGACGAAGGGCAGCAGGATCAGGCCCGCTACAAAGTAGAAGATCAGCGCCAGAATGCCGATGCGCAGGCTGCCGAACCATTGGTTGACCAGGCCGAAGATCAATGGCCCCGTCCACGAGGTGCCGCGTTCACTGACTTCGTAGAAGGAATAGAACTCGGCTTCCTTGCCTGTGGGGATCATCTGCGCGAACAGGCTTCGGCTGATGGCCTGTGACCCGCCCATGACTAGGGCGATGAACGCACCCAGAATGAAGAACTGCGGCACACGGCTTTCTCCGTACAAACCGACATATGCGTAAATCACCACACCTGCCCAGATGACCAGGCTGACGAGGATGGACTGCTTCGCGCCGATCCAGCCTGCCAGCTTGCCCCACAACAGCGCGCCAAAGAAGGCCATGAACTGAATCATCAGGATGACGGCCGTCAGCGTCTGTGTGTCGAGTTCGATGCCGCCGCGCGCGATGGGCGCCGCGGCGAAAGTGGCCGAGACCGCGATCACGGTCTGGATGCCGTCGTTATAGAGGAAGTAGGCTAGCAGGTACTTTAACGTTTCGGGGAAATGCTTGATTTCTTTAAACGTATGCCCCAGTTGTTTGAAGCCAATGCTGACATAGGTCTCGCCTTTCGGTAGGGTGCGGGCCGCATGGCGCGGATGCAGTCGCTTCCAGGTGAAGAGTGAGAACAATAACCACCAGATGCCCGCTGAGGCCAGGTTGATACGCACGGCCAGTGTGGATGGCACTCCCAGGTCTTCGCTGAAAATGAAGAAGGCCAGGTTGAGCGCCAGCAGAATGCCGCCGCCCAGGTATCCCATGGCCCAGCCATAGGACGATACGCTGTCGCGCTGGTCCTCGCTGGCGATATCAGGCAGGTAGGAGTTGTAGAAGACCATGGCCGCGCCAAAGGCCAGGTTGGCCACAATATACAACACGCCGCCCAGCCACCATAGGCTGCCTGTCACCAGGAATAGCAGGATGGTAGCGATTGCGCCTATGGTCGCAAATATCTGCATCATACGCTTGCGCATGTGCGAGTAGTCTGCGATGGCGCCCAGGATGGGCAGGAACAACACTTGTAGCCCGACCGAGAAGGAGATGCAGTAGGGGAGGAACGAGTCTGGAGCGACGGGGATGCCCAGGAAACGGGCGTTGCCGTCGGTAAAGCCTTTGGCAGCGTCGGCGGCCAAGGATGCGATGTACGGTCCGAGGAACACGGTCCCGACAGTAGTGCTGAAGGCCGAGTTGGCCCAGTCGTACATGGCCCAGCCGAAGATTTCCTTCCTGTCATCGATCGGTGCTTGCGTGATGTTCATGCGGCCTCCTGTGAGATGGCACAATTCTACATGAAAAACCCGTTTCCATGCTTTCCGTTTCGGACGGTGTGTTATACTCCTGTTATCAATAGATGAAACAAGCGGGACTCTGGAGGCAAATGACCGAAAAATACACTTGCAAACCAGGCAACCTTCGTATATAATCACCTTTCGCTATCCCGCTTGCCCGCGGGATGGTTTCGTGTGCTTAAGCGGCGTCCCAAGAAGCTACAGGTCAGGAGCGAACGAATGGCATCTTTGCCCAAAAAGAATTACGCGCGTATCCCGTTTACGTTGGACCTCCCCGATTTGATCGAAGTACAACTGGATTCGTTCGAGCGTCTCAAGAAAGAGGGTCTCGGCGACCTCTTCCATGAGATCTCGCCGATCGAGTCGTACAACAAGGGGATGAAATTGTATTTTCCCAGCCGTAGCCCCGAGTCGCAACAGTGGGGGCTGAAGTATTGGTTTGGGGAACCCAAACATTCCATCGAAGACTGTGTCGAGCGTGACCTGACCTATGCCAGCCCGTTGTACGTGTCGGTGCTGCTGGCGGGTCCCGATGTGCCCGAGCCGATCAAACAGGATATCTTCCTGGGCGACTTCCCCGAGATGACCGACAAGGGTACCTTCATCATCAACGGCACGGAGCGCGTGGTCGTTTCGCAGTTGATCCGTTCGCCTGGCGTGTATTTCGAGGCTCCCCTGGATCGCTCCACAGGCCGCCCGCTGGCCATGTCCAAGCTGATCCCCGACCGCGGCGCGTGGATGGAGTTTGAGACCCGCAAGTCCGATTACATCATTCTCAAGTTCAACCGCAAGCGCACCGTGCCAATCACGGTCTTCCTGCGCGCCCTGGCGGCGGTGGGCGACGGCATCAAGGACTCGCCCATCAAGACCGGCAGCGACGAGGAGATCTTGGGCATCTTCCAAGATGTGGATAACAACCCCGACCGCCTCTTCATTGCCTCGACCCTCAAGCAGGAACCCGAATGGGACCTCTCCGGCGGTAAGACCATCGCTGAGGCCGCGCTGATCGAGTTCTTCAAAAAGATGCGCCCAGGTGACCCCGCTACGCTGGACAATGCCCGTCAATTCCTGGAAGAACAACTCTTCGACCAACGCCATTACGACCTTGAGCGCGTAGGCCGTTACAAACTGAACCAGAAGCTGGATCAGGAAATTCCGATCCCACACCGCACCGTCTCGAAGTCCGACATCATCCGCCTGTTGCGCCGCATGATCCAGATCAACAACGGCGTCGAGAAGCCCGACGATATCGACCACCTCGGCAACCGCCGCGTCAAGACAGTGGGTGAGTTGATCCAGAACAAACTGCGCATCGGCCTGCGCCGCATGGAGCGCGTCATCAAGGAGCGCATGTCCATCCGCGACCAGGAGCAGTTGTCGCCGGTCACGCTGGTCAATATCCGCCCGGTGGTGGCGGCCCTGCGTGAGTTCTTCGGCTCTTCGCAGCTCTCCCAGTTCATGGACCAGACCAACCCGCTGGCTGAACTGCGCCACAAGCGCACGCTCTCGGCCCTCGGCCCTGGCGGTCTGCGCCGTGAGCGTGCAGGCTTCGACGTCCGTGATGTGCACCACTCGCACTACGGCCGCATCTGCCCGATCGAGACGCCTGAGGGCCCGAACATCGGTCTGATTGGCCGCCTGGGCTCCTTCGCCCGCGTCAATGAGTACGGTTTCATTGAAACTCCCTACCGCAAGGTGGTCAAATCCCTGCCCGCCGATGACGAGCGCCTGCTGGGCCGCGCCGTGCGCGAGGACATCCTCGACCCGAAGAGTCAGGAAGTCATCCTCAAGGCGGGTGAGCGCGTCGATGCCAAACTGGCCAAGAAACTGGCCAAGATCGGCGCGGACGTGCCCGTCATCCCGTACGTGTCCGAACGCGTGGACTACCTCTCGGCGGACGCCGAGGACAAGTACGTCATCGCGCAGGCTAACGCTCCGCTGACCGCCGAGAATGAGTTTGTGCGCGAACGCATCTCCTGCCGTTACCACTCGGGCTTCGTATTCCAGAACCCCGAATCGGTGGACTACATGGACGTGGCCCCGCACCAGGTGGTGGGCATCAGCGCCGCGCTGATCCCCTTCCTCGAACATGACGACGCCAACCGCGCGCTGATGGGCTCGAACATGATGGCCCAGGCCGTGCCGCTGGTGCGCCCTGAAATCCCGCTGGTTTCCACGGGCATGGAACAACATGCCGCGCTGGATTCGGGCCAGGTCGTCGTCGCGGAAGCGGACGGCGAGGTCATCTCGGTCACCGGCAGCCAGATCGTCGTCAAGGAAAAGAAGAACGAGCAGCGCACCTATCAGCTGCGCAAGTATCAGCGCTCGAACCAGTCCACCTGCATCGACCAGCGCCCCTCCGTTGTGAAGGGTCAGTTGATCAAGAAGGGTGACATTATCGCCGACTCCTCCTCCACCGACGGCGGGCACCTGGCCCTCGGCCAGAACCCCGTGGTGGCCTTCCTCTCCTGGGAGGGCGGCAACTTTGAAGACGCCATCCTGATCTCCGAGCGCCTGGTGCAGGATGACTACTTCACCTCTGTGCATATCGAAAAGTATGAGGTCGAAGCCCGCGATACCAAACTCGGCCCCGAAGAGATTACCCGCGACATCCCGAACGTGGGCGAAGACGCCATCAAGGACCTCGACGAGAACGGCATCATCCGCATCGGCGCGGAGGTCGGCCCGAACGACATCCTGGTCGGCAAGATCACGCCCAAGGGCGAAAAAGAACTGACCCCCGAAGAGCGCCTGCTGCGCGCCATCTTCGGCGAGAAATCCCGCGATGTGAAGGACACCTCCCTGCGTATGCCGCATGGCGAACGCGGCAAGGTCGTGGACGTGAAGGTCTTCACCCGCGAAGACAACTCCGACCTCTCGGCGGGCGTGGATATGATGGTGCGCGTCTCCGTGGCGCAGCGCCGCAAGATCACCGCAGGTGACAAGATGGCCGGACGCCACGGAAACAAGGGCGTCGTCTCCAAGGTCGTGCCCGTGGAAGACATGCCCTTCCTCGAAGACGGCACGCCCGTCGACATCATCCTCAACCCGCTGGGCGTTCCTGGCCGTATGAACATTGGTCAGGTGCTCGAAGTGCACCTTGGCTGGGCTGCGAAACGTCTCGGCTTCCGCGCCCTGACGCCCGTTTTCGACGGCGCCACCGAAGAGCAGATCGAAGCCGAACTAGCTCGCGCCTGGATCGTAGACTATGCCTGGAAGAAAACCGGCCAGGATGCTTGGGACTGGCTCAAGCAGGAAGAATACGACCCGAACTCGATTCAGGATGACGACGAAGTCCGCCGCCTGTATCTCGAACAATACCTGGGCGACCGCGACTACGACGTCTACGCCCTGAACGATGTGGAATACGCCCGCTTCGCCACCGCCAAGGAATGGCTGCGCGACAGCGGCTATGACCCCGAATTGATCCTGGGCGAGGAGAAAACCTCCCGCTCGCAGGATGTCTCTGCTGACGATGCCACCATCCGCGCCTGCCTGCGCCTGTGGATGGAAAGTCTTGGTCATACCAAGAAGATCGCCGATGAGAAGGTTATCGAGGTCGCGCAGGATTTTGCCCGCGACGAGGGCGTTCCGCTCCCGATCCTCGGCAAGCAGACCCTGCGCGACGGCAAGACCGGCCTGCCCTACGATCAGGCTGTGACGGTTGGCGTGATGACTATCCTCAAACTGCACCATCTGGTCGAGGATAAGGTTCATGCCCGCTCAACGGGTCCATATAGCCTGGTGACCCAGCAGCCGCTGGGCGGCAAGGCCCAGTTTGGTGGCCAGCGCTTCGGTGAAATGGAAGTGTGGGCGCTCGAAGCCTACGGCGCTGCCTACACCTTGCAGGAAATGCTGACGGTTAAGTCCGACGACGTCCAGGGTCGCGTCAACACCTATGAGGCCATCGTCAAGGGCGAACCAATCGAAGAACCGAGCATCCCCGCTTCATTCCGCGTGTTGGTCAAGGAATTGCAAAGCCTCGGCCTGGCCGTGGAGGCCATCAACGAGACCGGCGACGTGGTCCGTTTCGGCAAGGATGAAGAAAAACAACATCCCCCGAAGATGGGTACGGGCCTGATGGAACTCGGAGAAAACCTGATAGGTAAGAAGTAAATCTTGACGAGTATATGGCGGCGTGTTAGAATAATCCGCCGTTGCCCAAGCGGGTGGCTGTAACCCCACCACATATATGGCAGCTGAAAATGAGGCCATCATTTTCGTTCTGATGGCCTCGTTTCTTGTAATAAATCTTTGTGAAAAAGAAGAATTTGTAATCGGAGGCAAAGGTGCCGACAATCAATCAAATGGTCCGCAAGGGCCGCAAGAACAAGAAAGTCAAAAGCAAGGCCCCGGCTCTGCAGTACACATTGAACTCGTACAAGCAGCGCCGCGTTCGACAGGACAAGGGCGCTCCGCAGAAGCGCGGCGTGTGTACTGTCGTGCGTACCATGACCCCCAAGAAGCCGAACTCGGCGTTGCGCAAGATCGCCCGCGTACGCCTGACCAACGGCATCGAGGTCACGGCATACATCCCCGGGGAAGGCCATCAGTTGCAGGAACACTCCGTCGTGCTTGTGCGCGGCGGCCGCGTGAAGGACCTGCCTGGTGTGCGCTATCATATCGTGCGTGGTTCGCTTGATACGACTGGCGTTGCCAATCGCAAGCAGGCCCGCTCCAAGTACGGCGCGAAGCGTCCGAAGTAATCAAGGGAGTTGTAGCAATGCGCAGAGCAAAACCCGAAAAGCGGGAGATTCTTCCCGACATCCGTTATAACAGCCTCGTCATTCAGACGATGGTGCAGCACGTCCTCAAGCGCGGCAAAAAAAGCACCGCGCTCGGTCTGGTTTATGGCGCCCTCGACATCGTCAAGGATCGCACCCAGAAGGACCCGAAGGAAGTCTTCGACACGGCCATCAAGAACGTCGGCCCTTCGATGGAAGTGAAGCCCCGCCGTGTTGGTGGCGCCACCTACCAGGTCCCTATGGAAGTTTCGACCGACCGCCGCACGACCCTGGCGATCCGCTGGATTCTCTCCGCCGCGCGCGAACGCTCTGGTCAGTCCTTCTCTGAGAAACTGGCCGCTGAGTTGATGGATGCCGCCAATGAGACTGGCTCCGCCATCCGCAAGCGTGACGAGACCCACAAAATGGCCGAGGCCAACCGCGCCTTCTCGCATTATCGCATCTAAACCGGTACGCATTTCATTACTTAGATAGGTTGTTGAAGAAAAATGGCACGCGAATTTCCGCTGGAAAAATACAGAAATATTGGGATCATCGCCCACATCGACGCCGGTAAAACCACCACGACCGAGCGCATCATGTTCTATACCGGCATGACGCACCGCATCGGTTCGGTGGATGACGGCACGACTGTGACCGACTGGATGGTACAGGAACGTGAACGTGGTATTACCATCGTTTCGGCTGCCGTTTCAGCGGAATGGAAGGGCTATCAAGTCAATATCATCGACACGCCCGGGCACATCGACTTCACCGCCGAGGTGCAGCGTTCGTTGCGCGTCCTCGACGGCGGGGTGGTGGTCTTTGACGCTGTCCAGGGTGTGGAGCCGCAGAGCGAGACCGTCTGGCGTCAGGCGGACCGCTACGGGGTTCCGCGCATTTGTTTCGTCAACAAAATGGACCGTGTGGGCGCTTCTTATGAGCGCACCATCGAGACCATCACGGACCGTCTCGGGGCCAACCCAATCCCGATGCAGGTCCCGATCGGCTTTGAGGCAACCTTCCGCGGGGTGATTGACCTTCTCGGTATGAAGGCAATCATCTGGGAAGATGACCTGGGGAAAGAGCCGAAGATCGTTGAAATCCCCGAAGATTTGAAATCGCAGGCTGTTGAGGCCCGCGCACACATGGTCGAAAAGATCGCCGAACTCGACGACGACCTGACCCTCAAGTATCTTGAGGCGCAGGAGATTAGTGTGGATGAGTTGAAGGCCGCGCTGCGCAAGGCTGTCATCGCCAACAAGGCTGCGCCTGTTTTCTGCGGTTCATCGCTGAAGAACAAGGGCGTCCAGGTCTTGCTTGATGCGGTGATCGATTACCTGCCTTCCCCGGCGGACATTCCCTCGATCAAGGCCTCCGAGCCCGGCAACCCCGAAAATGCCTTCGAACTCCCTGCCCAGGACGATGCTCCTCTGAGCGCCCTGGTCTTCAAGATCGTTACTGACCCGTATGTGGGACGCCTGGCCTATGTGCGCATCTACTCCGGCGTGCTAACCCAGGGTCAGACGGTCCAGAACAGCACCAAGGGCCGCAAGGAACGCATCGGCCGCCTGATTCGCATGCACGCGGATCATCGCGAAGATGTGACCGAGGTCCGCGCAGGCGATATCGGTGCGGTACTGGGCTTCAAGGAAAGTTTCACCGGCGACACGTTGTGCGACAACAAGGCGCTGGTGCTGGAGAGCATCTCCTTCCCCGAGCCCGTCATCTCGATTGCTATTGAGCCGAAGAGCACCTCAGACCAGGAAAAAATGGGCGAGGCTCTGCGCAAACTGGCCGAAGAAGACCCGACCTTCCGCGTCAATTCGGATGAGGCCACCGGCCAGACCGTCATTCGCGGCATGGGCGAACTGCACCTCGATATCATCGTGGACCGCCTGTTGCGCGAGTTCAAGATCCAGGCCAACGTCGGCGCTCCGCGTGTCGCGTACCGTGAGTCCATCACCAAGCCCGTCAAGGAAATCAATTACAAATACGCCAAGCAGTCGGGCGGACGCGGCCAGTATGGTCACGTGGTGTTCTCGATGGAACCCGG
>CALLJA010000527.1 GCA_938008865.1 uncultured Anaerolineales bacterium | reverse complement strand
GCCGCCCGGTAACAGAGTGCCCTGCTGAATGGGGGTATGCTGCGCCAGCGCCCCGGCGGGGTCGCTGGCTTCCGGTGTCATGACGCCGACCGTGCCGCAGTTTATCCCTTTGTTCACCAATATCTTTTTGATGCAATTCGAGTAACTTATGCTTGGCCCGCCACTCCGCACAAAATAGGTATTGGGGCCAAATCCATCGGCGCCCGGGCCATGTACCTCATCGGTCGTCAATCGGTCGAACTTCCCCAACAGAACGGCTCTCCCGCTGTCGGTGGGGACAATGCCATCATCCGGGCCGGGCAGCAAGGCGGCCATTTCCATTCCAAGCGGACTGCGGGACAGGAACGGCGCATCGCCGCTGATCGCATGATAGACAACATTTTTGTTCTTGTGGTGAGTAAGATTGAAAAGGACCATCCCGTTCAGAGAGAAATCACATACGGCTGGCTGGTATTTTTCACATCCATCCAAAAATGGCATATCCAACAGAAGCGCCAGGCCGGCCGGCGGGGTTCCAAGGTGCGGGCTGCCAAACGTGAACAGGGCCTCCACATCTCCGCGGTATTTTTGTCCTTCGATGTAAGCCCGCGCCACCAGCCCGCCCATGCTATGGGCGATCAAAACGACCTTGGGTTTTCCGGTGGTGTTTTTGGCCAGGTCAATGGCCTCCATAAGGTTGGGGACATTGCTTTCGAGAGAGGGGGTGTAGCATTGATTACTCACAAGGCGCGCATAGAATATCTCGCCATCGCTGTATCCGCCAGCCACTCTCAAATCGTCGCCCACGCCTTGAAAATATCCCTTGGCCTCCTCCGGGGTCACCCGCTGGTACTTGTCATCCGTGCAGCCGGAAACTTTGGGCGGAAAACCGCGCCAACCATGCACAAATATGATCGGCGTTTTGCCGGTCAGGGGTTGTATCGTCGTAAAGTCAAGATTGGCCGCGCTGGAAGGCACAGTAACGGTGCGCGAAGCCGGCAGGAAGGAGAATCCGCTCGAGGATGAGGGAGTGATGGTGTAGGTACCCGCCGCCAGGCCGCTGAGCATGAAGTACCCATTATCGGTTGTCGTCGAATGTCCTGCGCCGTCGGAAATGGTCACGTCATACAGGCCATTGCCATGCTGGAGCACCCGTCCGGAGATGGAATAGGTCGAGGGGGCTGCACCGGCCGCCAATTTGGCTACGAAGGAATCCAGGCTCCCGTTGATGCCTGCATCGTAGGCGCCAGGGGTGACAGGGAAATCGGACGAACCCGTCTTGCCGGCGATATACAGCCTGCCGCCCGGGTCCATGGCAAGCGCATACCCATAATTGGTATCAGCGCCGCTGGTGTTGCTGCCCCCCAGGAAGGTGCCATACGTGAGGCCGCTCCCGGTGGGGTTGAGTTTTACGACAAAGGCGTCCTCGTAGCCATTGATGGTCCGATCGAAGGCTGCGGGCGTGGTCGGGAAGTCAAAGGAATGCGTCCAGCCGGTCGCGTAGGCGGAGCCGCTCGCATCCACGGCGATCCCAAACCCATATTCGCTTGCAGAGCCGCCGATACAGGTGGAATAGGCAAGTTTCGAGCCGGTGGGGGTCAGTTTGGTCACGAACGCATCGCCGCCGCTGCAGTTTGGGTCGAAGGCCCCGGGGGTAATGGGGAAGCCCGAGGCAGTCTCGCCGGTTACATAGGCTGCCCCACTGGCGTCCACGGCAAGCGCGCGCCCTTCGTCCCAGTTTGAGCCGCCCAGGAAGGTGGAATACGCGAGCGCAGAGCCCCCCGCGTTCAACTTGGTTACAAAGACGTCGTAATTGCCATTAATCGTCGAATCGAACGCCCCTGAAGTGGCGGGAAAATCGACGGACTCCGTCTCGCCGACAATGTATGCGGCGCCGCTCGAGTCCACACCGATATCGCGCGCGTCTTCATCGCCTGCCCCGCCCAGCAGCGTGGCATACGATACGGCTGCGCCGGTGGGGTCGATTTTGGTTACAAAAACATCAGACCAGTCGCCGTTGAAACTGCGGTCGAGCGCCCCATCGGTGGATGGAAAATCGGTAGAGGAGGTCCAGCCCGTGACGTAGGCCGCCCCGCTCGAATCGATCGCAATACCGTACGCGCCCTCCTCACCGGCCGCACCGCCCAGGAAACCGGAGTAGAGCAGTGCAGTGCCGTTCGAATTTATGCGGGTCACAAAGGCATCGTACCCATACATGCCGCCGTTATAGCCAGGATCAAAAGAGCCGGGCGTGGTGGGGAAGAGCGCAGAACAGGTGGAACCCGTGACAAAGGCTGTGCCACCCGCATCGACAGCGATATCTGCGCCGCTATCCATGCACAGGCCGCCCAGGAAGGTTGCGTAGGAGAGCGCCGTGCCGCCTGAATTCAATTTGGCGACGAACACATCCCCGCCGTGGTAATCGGTATCGAATGAGCCCGGCGTGACGGGGAAATCGGCGGACTCTGTGTACCCCGTGACGTAAGCGGACCCGCTCGAGTCCACTGCAATGCCGTATGCGCTGTCGTCCGCGGCTCCCCCTAGAAATGTGGAGTACAGCAAGTCGGCTGCGCCGGCCTGCGGAGCGGTGAGGGCAACCCCGGGCGCAGCTCTGGTAAACGGCGCGGCGATTACGTTGTCTGAGATCACAGGCTGCGGGAAGGTCTCCAAACCTGCAGCGTCAATTTGCAACAAAGGCACAGAGAGCGGGCCGGCCGCCGTTTCGAGCAGGAGCAGGCCGCCCGCCAGCTCGATACGCTCTGCGCCTTCGACCCGCATCTGAACCAGGCGCAGGTCGGCACCCTCATGCACCCTCAGACGCTGGACCATGCGACCGTTCTGGCCGGTGACCTCCAGGTCGATGCCGGGATAGAGGTCGATATACCGCACTCCACCCCAAACGGGAACGTCGGCGTGCCATGCCTGCGGGTCTCCGCCTGAAAAGTAGGAGATGTGAGTCTCCAGGCGGTCAAAAGGCTCCAGCACAGGGCTGGGATTGGCGCCGACGAAGGAAATCTTGAGATGGACGCCCCGGCGGCCGTCCACCGCCTCTTTCAACAGAGCCTCTCCAGTGCGGAGAGGATCGTCGCTGCCGCTTTGGGCGGGGTCTGTTATCAGGGCCGTCATCCACAGGGAATCTGCCGTGAGCCAGGAGGTGTAGCCCGCGCCCAACACCTGGAAACGGGGCGCAGACCCTTCCCCCTCCGCGCCTTGCCCGGCGGGCGGCACCCCGGAACGGCCGAATTGGCCCACATTCTCGATGAAGAAGACAGGATTGAACAGGGCCTCTGCCTGCGCCGCGCCGGCATCTTTGGCGAGGGCGGGTATGGGCCCGGCGATTTGGGAAAACAGGGTCAGAATCACGACCAGATTGACAAGGAGTTTGGAGAATCTTCCGTTTTGCATTTGGCCCTCTTTCAAGCTTGGTATGGTTTGCTTCTCGATGCGCACCCATTATGACACGAACCCGCAGCCCGGCAGTTTCCAAAAATGATAAGTGCCGTTTATTTGTTCCTGTTGTTGAGTGTAGAGTAACTCCCAGACCCTAAGGGACTGTTTCTTATCAGTAAATCACGAATTTGGCGTCATTGCGAGGCAGTGAACATCCGCTGAAGCAATC
>CALLJA010000526.1 GCA_938008865.1 uncultured Anaerolineales bacterium | reverse complement strand
GGCGCAACTTCAAGCAATTCTTCGGGCTTTGTCCCGCCGCAGGTCAACAGCCTGGAAGACACAGGGCTTTCCCCGCTCTGGCTGCAAGACCTGACGCTCAAACTGCTGTATTTCCGCGGCTACTTGACCGGCTTCCGCGTTGCCGAGGAACTATGCCTGCCCTTCGCGGGCATCGTGGACCAGATTCTTACGCCGCTCAAACAGGAAAAATTAATCGAGATCAAATCCTCGCAGGGCGGGTTGGGCGAGGGCGCATACACCTACGGCATCACGGGCGCGGGCATCACGCGCGCGCGTGAGGCGTTGGAGCGCAGCCAGTATGCAGGCCCCGCGCCGGTGCCGTTCGATGTGTACAACGATGCCATCCGCCGCCAGAAGAGCGGGCGCATGACCGTCACCTCGCGCACCATGCGCCAGATCCTCTCGCAGCTGGTCATCTCCGAATCGACCTTCCAGCGCCTCGGCCCCGCTCTGAACTCGGGTACATCCATTTTTATGTACGGCCCGCCAGGCAACGGTAAGACCAGCGTGGCGCGCGCTTTCGGCAACCTGGTGCTCAGCCAGACCATGTATATCCCTTACGCTCTATACCTGGATGGGCAGGTCATCAAGGTCTACGACGCGGTCAGCCACAAACTGGCGCCTGAGGGCGGCGAGAATTCCAACGGACAGTCCACGGGCACATTGCGCAGCAGCATCCGCCGCGACCCACGCTGGGTGAAGATCCGCCGCCCATTCATTGTGGTCGGCGGCGAGTTGACCCTCGAAGGCCTCGACTTGGTCTATGACGAGACTCACAAATATTACGAGGCCCCGTTCCAGGTCAAGGCCAACGGCGGCATCCTGCTGATCGACGACTTTGGCCGCCAACAGGTCCGCCCGCGCGACCTGCTCAACCGCTGGATCGTCCCGCTCGAAAACCGCGTCGATTTCCTCAAACTGGCTAACGGACGCAAGGTGGAGGTACCCTTCGATGTGTTGATCGTATTCTCGACCAACCTGCCGCCAAAAGACCTGGTGGACGAGGCTTTCCTGCGCCGCCTGCGCCACAAAATCGAGATCGGCGACCCCTCCTACGAGGAGTATCGCGAGATTTTCAAGCGCGTGGCTGCCGACAAAAAAGTGGAATACAGCGACCAGGGCCTGGCCTACCTGTTGCAGGAATGGTACATCAAGCGCAATCGCAAATTGCGCGCCTCGCATCCACGCGACCTGTGCGACCAGATTATCGATATTTCGTCGTATCTCTCGGTCAAACCGCAGATGACGCGTGAGATGCTCGACCGCGCCGCCCAGGCCTACTTCGTCGAACTCTGACCCCCGACCTGATCCCGATGTTTGAGAATTTCCCCAACCCCGTTCTCTTGGCCCATCGCGGCGCTTCGGCGCACGCCCCCGAAAACACGCTGCCCGCCTTCGAACTGGCTCTCCAGCAGGGCGCGGACGGCGTGGAACTTGACGTGAAATTGACCAGCGACGGCCACGTCATCGTCATGCACGATCCCACCGTGGACCGCACCACCGACGGTCACGGCCGCGTGCGCGATTTGAGCCTGTCCGACTTCCGCAAACTTGACGCGGGCGGCTGGTATTCCGAGGCATATCGCGGCACGAAGGTCCCCACGCTGGACGAGGTCTTCGAGACGATCGGCCCGCGCTGCGTCATCAACGTGGAGTTGACCAATTACACCACCCCGCGCGACGCGCTGGTCGAAAAGGTCTGCGCGCTGGTCGAGCGCCACGCCCTGCAAAACCGCATCCTGTTCTCGTCGTTCTTTGCGGGCAACCTCAAGAAGGCCGCCGCGCTGCTGCCTTCCGTGCCGCGCGGATTATTGGCCCTCGACGGCTGGAAGGGCGCCTGGGCGCGCTCGTTCGGTTTCATGTTCGGAGAGTACCAGGCCATGCATCCGTATATCACTGATGTCAACGCGCCGCAGGTTTCGCGCGTTCACCAACTGAAGCGCCGCATCCACGTCTGGACGGCTAACTCCGTCGAAGAGGTTGCGCGCCTTAAGAGTTGGGGCGTGGACGGCATCTTTACCGATGACCCGCAGACGGCTGTCCGCGCGCTGGGGAGGGGGCAGGGCTGATGCCCGTTTGGCGGAAGCAGGCGCAGGGTCCAGGCAAGGCCAACCGCCGCACATCCTTTCCGGGTGCGCGGCGCATATTTTCCTGCCTGCTCTTGCTGGCCCTGCTTTTCACCGCGTTTGCGCCCAGTTTCGGCGCGCAGGCGCAGACTCCCACGCCCCAACCCGAGGTCCAGGCGTTGTTCGCCCGCCTGACGCCCGAGGAACGGGTGGGACAGTTGTTCCTGGTTAATTTCCAGGGCACCGACACAAGCGTCGATTCACAGGTCTATGACCTGATTGTCAATCGCCATGTAGGTGGCGTGGTCTTGCAGGCTTCCAACGATAATTTTGCCGCCGCGCCGAACAGCGTGGCCGACGCGTACAACCTGGTCGAGGCGCTCCAGCGCCTGGAATGGGAAAGCGCGGCTTCGCCCGAAGCCGACCCGACCCTCGGACAGGAGGCCCGCCAGAATTACATCCCGCTTTGGGTCGGGCTCTCGCAGGAGGGTAACGGGTATCCGACCGACCAGATTCTGAGCGGGCTGACCCCGTTGCCGCCGCCGATGGCGGTTGGCGCGACATGGAACACCGACATTGCCCGCCAGGTGGGCGAGGTGCAGGGGCGCGAACTTGCGGCCCTGGGTGTGAACCTGTACCTGGGCCCCTCGCTCGATGTGCTTGATGCGCCCAATCCCACCGTCAGCAGCGACATGGGCACACGTGTCTTCGGCGGCGACCCGTTCTGGGTGGGCGAGATGGGGCGCGCCTACATTACGGGCCTGCATACAGGCAGCGATAGCCAGATGGCCGTCATCGCCAAGCATTTCCCGGGCCGCGGCGATTCGGACCGCCCGCCCGAGGATGAGGTTTCGACCGTCCGCAAGTCGCTCGAACAGTTGAAGCAGATCGAGCTGTATCCGTTCTTTGCGGTGACAGGCAGCGCGCCCAGCGCCGAGGCGACCGCCGACGGGCTGCTCGTGTCGCACATCCGCTATCAGGGTTTCCAGGGCAATATCCGTGTCACCACCCGTCCCGTCAGTTTCGACGGGCAGGCGCTTGCGCTGATCCTCGGCCTGCCGCAGTTCGCCGACTGGCGTGCGGCGGGTGGGCTGATCGTCAGCGACGACCTGGGCACGCGCGCCGTGCGCGATTTCTACACCCTGGGCGGCGACCCGCTCGTGGCGCGCACCGTGGCCCGCGATGCTTTCCTGGCGGGCAACGACCTGCTCAACCTCGGCCAGATTCTCTCCAGCGATGCGCCCGACAACCACGCCACCGTCCTTCAGATCCTCGATTATTTCACGGCCAAATATCGCGAAGACCCTGCCTTCGCCCAGCAGGTGGATGCTGCTGTCCTGCGCATCCTGGCCGCCAAATTTCGCTTGTACCCCGATTTCACCCTGGCCAACGTCCTCACTCCGCAGACCGCACTCGAAGGCATTGGTCAGGCCCAGGACCTGACCTTCGACATCGCGCGCCGCGGCGCAACACTGATCAGCCCATCTGTGCAAGACCTGACCACCGTGCTGCCTAGCCCGCCGCAAGTGCGCGAACGCCTAGTCTTCATCACCGACACGCTCCTTGTCAAACAGTGCGGCGCGTGCCCAGAGCAGGCCACCTTCGAAATGAATGCGCTCGAGAACGCCGTGCTGCGCCTGTACGGCCCCGAGGCCGACAACCAGACCTCCACCTTCCGCGTCTCCTCCTATACCTTCGAGCATCTCCAGCAAATGCTGGATGGCAGCAGCCCGCCTTACATCGAAGCCGACCTCGACCGCGCCAACTGGATCGTCCTATCCATGTCCGACGCCAGCCGCGGCCAGGCCCAACTGGTCAGCCGCTTCCTCACCGAGCGCCAGAACACCTTGCGCGACCGCCGCGTGATCCTCTTCTCGTTCGGCGCGCCCTACTACCTCGATGCCACCGACATCTCCAAACTCACCGCGTACTACGCGCTCTACAGCAAGCAGCCGCCTGTGGTGGATGTGGCCGCGCGCTTGCTATTCCAGGAATTGACGCCCTCGGGTGCCTCCCCCGTGTCCATCCCCGGGATCGGATACGACCTGATCACGGCCATGACCCCCGACCCGAATCAGGTCATCCCGCTGGTCCTGGACCTTCAGCCTGTCACCGATACGGCAGGCGAGACGCCCACCCCGGGCCCCACCCCCAACCCGCTCTTTCGCATCGGCGACACCATCGCCCTGCGCACGGGCGTCATCCGCGACCATAATGGGCATCCCGTGCCCGATGGGACGCTGGTGCGCTTCTCGATGGTGCTCACAGGCGAGGGCGGCGGCTTGCAGCAGGTTGAGTCGACCACAACACAGGGCGTGGCGCGCGCCTCCTTCGGCCTCGACAAGCCTGGGCTGTTGGAGATCCGCGCGGCAAGCGACCCCGCCACCCTGTCTATCGTGTTGCAGTTGGATGTCTCGTCAGCGGGCGCGGCGGCTGTGATCGTGGTCACTCCCGTGGTCGTTACCGAAACGCCCGCTCCGCTGCTGCCAACCGCCACCCCGCCCGTCGAAGAGGATGAGTTCGTCACCACCGAAGGACGTCCGCGGTTCAATGCGTGGTTCCTGGTGGTCCTGTTCCTGCTGGGCGGCGCATGGCTGGCCTATTGGGCGCTCAGCCGCCTGAAAGGCACGCGCGAAGGCGTGCGTTGGGCCGCGTGCGTCCTGCTGGGCGGCGCGGCGGCTTACACCTACCTGTCGCTGGGATTGCCAGGCAGCCAGGCTGTGACCCTGGAGCAGGGTGTGAGCGGCATTTTGATGTTTACGTTTGCGGGGGAAGTGATCGGGGCGGCGGCGGCCGGGTTGTGGATGCGCCGCACTATCGCAGCAAAGTCGCCAACAGGCTGACCAGCAGCAATGCGCCTGCCATGAGCACCAGGTTGCTCTCGGGCGGGGTGGTGAGATATTCCCAGGCGGAGCGTTGGAGTGCGCGGCGCGGCAGCGGTCCCGTGGGGAAGTCGCGCGTGCCGAACAGCACGTTTCCCAACTCTTCCATCGACCTGGGACGTTCGTCCGGGTGCAGGGCCATGGCCCACAGCACGGCACGCTCTGTGCGGGGCGAGAGGCTGGGGTTGACTTGTCGAAGCGGGAGCAGGCTTTCGGGCTGGAGAAAGCGTTTGCGCGCCTCGGCGGGCGGTTCGTTTGTCAGCACGTGATAGAGCGTCGAGCCGAAGGAATAGATGTCGGCGCGCACATCGGTGTGCGAGTCGTCGCCGCCGTATTGTTCGAGCGGCGTGTACAGCGCGGTGCCCTGTCCCTGGATGATGGTGATGGTCACCTCGTCTGGCGCGAGGATCTTGACCAGACCGAAATCCACCAGTTTGATCAAGCCGTTGGGCATGATCTTGAGGTTGCTGGGTTTGATGTCGCGGTGGATGATGGGAGGATTCTGGTTGTGCAGGTAGGTCAGCGCGTCGGCCAGTTGTTTGGCCCAGCCGAGCACCTGGTCTTCATCGAGGAATGTCTTGCTGCGGCGCGCATCCAGCATCAACTCGCGCAGGTCCTTGCCGGGCACGTAATCCATGACAAGATAGTCGCGCGGGCCGAGCGAGAAGAAGTCCGAGACCTTGGGCAGGTTGGGGTGGTCGAGGCGCGCAAGGACAGTCGCCTCGCGCAGGAACTGCTCGCGGCCTTCTTCGACAACCTTTTGTGGGAGGGCGCGGTCGTATTCGACTTCCTTCAGCGCGCATAGGCGGCCTTCCAGGCGGAGGTCATCCGCCAGGTAGATGCTGCCCATCCCGCCCTGGCCGATCCGTTCGCGGATCTTGTATCGGCTGCGCAGGACCTCCCCTTTCTTCAAAGACAGGGGCACTCTTCTCCTTTACGCGAATCGGTGCAATCATCTCGGCGTTGAATTCTGCACAGAAACGCAATTTTCTGCTATATTATAAACGTCTTTGTTCTTATCATGGCTTTTTAACGACAGGAGCGCCAAGGGAGTTTTGATGGACTCGAATCTCGGAGAGTTTCCGCTGTTGGTCGCCCAGGAGGGCCCGCTCAAGGGCCAGCGCTGGGTGTTGAATCATACCATCGTAATGGGGCGCGAATCCACCTGCGACGTGGCCATTATCGACCGCCAGGTCTCGCGTTTTCATGCCCGCATCACACCCACGCCCGAGGGCGTCCTGCTCGAGGACCTGGGCAGCAAGAACGGCACCAACCACAACGGCGTGGAATTGACCACGCCCGTGATGTTACAGGACGGCGACATGATTGGCGTGGCCCTGGCCCAGCAGTTCATCTTCCTGACCTCGGACGCGACTGTGCCGCTTACCGAGGGCGCCGAGCGCCCCGGCCGCCTGATGATGGACCAGAAGTCGCGCCGTGTATGGGTCAACCAGCAGCAACTGGTTCCGCCGCTCTCGGCCCAGCAGTTCAAACTGTTGTGGGTGCTGTACACCAACCAGGGGCAGGTCGTCAGCCGCGTAGACCTGGTCACCGCTGTGTGGGGCGAGGACCAGTCGGCGGGCGTCTCGGACCAGGCGTTGGATGCGCTCATCCGCCGCCTGCGCGACCGACTCTCCGCGCTGGACCCCGCCCATCAATACATCGACACCGTACGCGGACATGGCATCCGCTTCGACAATCCTCCCCCGGGTGAATGACATTGGAACTTGACCTTCAACAAAAACTCGCACAGATCCTGCGCGGGAACCGCATTGCCGCGCTTGGCACCCTGCGTAGCGGGGCCCCGTCCGTCTCGATGGTGGCCTACGCCATCGCCGACGACTTTTCCGCGATCTACCTGCACGTCAGCCACCTGGCCCAGCACACGCAGGACATGGAAAAGGACAAGCATGTCAGCCTGATGGTCTTCGAGCCAGACGATGAACGCGAGGACCCGCAGACGCTGGCGCGCGTGACCGTGCGCGGCGTCGCCGAGATCCTGCCGCTGGGTGTGCCTGGCTACATGCCCGCCAGGAACCTGTACCTGGCCCGTTTTCCGCGCTCCGAGCCGATGTTCGAATTTGGCGATTTCGGCCTGTGGCGCGTCACTCCCAAAGGCGGGCGTTTCGTGGCGGGTTTTGCCAGGGCCTTCAACCTGACGGCGGACCTGCTCGCGGAGGCTGCCAGGGCTTGAGCTTTTCGGATGGATCGCTTTACGCCGCCGTCTTGGGCGGCGTTTCCTTTTCCCACTCCAGTTTTTTGACCTTCTGAATATCGCTCAACTGCACCTGCGCGATCTGGTCGGGACGGCCCGCGCGGGTGTAGGTCTTGTATTTAGCGTCCTTTGCAGAGCCGACGCTGGCGGTACGGTCCACCACACGGCGGACAAGCTGGTACAGGTCGTGGCGATCCACAATGAGGAAGGAGGTCTCAGTTTCGAAGGCGATCCAGTTGGATTTGCCGAACAGCCAGCCCGCCTCGCCGCGCACGTTGCGGAACTCGATCCACACCCAGTCTTGATTCAGCGCATCGTCGCCGCGACTCTGCCGTTTGAGCGCCTTGACCTCGACCTTGCGGCGGTAGCCGTCTTTGACGATCTCGAAGTCCCAGTGCTCGTGGATGTTGGCATCTTTCGACGCGGGCGTGACGCTCCAGCCTTCGCGTTGGGCAAGGGTTACGAAGAGTTCTTCGGCGCGGCGGCCAAGTTCGAGGGAGTCACGGTTGTGGGTCATTTTTTATCACGAAGGGAAAGGTCAACGATTGGAGCGTTTTGCTTTCACACCCTTTGTAAAGAGAGTGGGATCGACGTTTTCCTGGAGGCGCTTGAGCGCCAACTGACAGTATTTCTTGTCCACTTCCACGCCGAGCATGTTGCGCTGATTCTGCAGGGCGGCGATGGCCGTGGTGCCAGAACCGAGGAAGGGATCGAGCACGGTGTCGCCGACGAAGGAAAATAACTTGATGCAGCGGCGCGGCAGTTCGATGGGGAAGGGCGCGGGATGCCCGACACGCTTCTTCGACTCGCCGTTGAAATTCCACATGCCGTTGGTCCAGGCGATGAATTCGTCGCGGGTGATGTCGGAGACACGGTTTGTAGCGTCACGTTTCCACTCGTCCTTGTACAGCACGAGGATGACTTCCACGGGCGCGATGACATAGGGTGCGGAGGCCTTCATCCACGAGCCCCAGGCCGTACGGCGCGAAATATTCTGTTCATTCCAGATGATGGTGGAGTGATACTTCCAGCCGACCTGTTTAGCCAGCGTCGTCAGGTCCGCGGCCACGGATTGCTGTCCGCCTTTGTTCTTGTCGAGCGGGACGTTGAGGCACAGGCGTCCCCCGCTGCGGGCCAGGGAAAAG
>CALLJA010000525.1 GCA_938008865.1 uncultured Anaerolineales bacterium | reverse complement strand
CAGGCTTGCGCAGTTCGAGGTGTTTGTTCGCCACGAACGGTGTGACGCTGGTCGCGGCCAGTTGACCGTCACGCCACATCTCGGCCACGAACACCACGCTGCGCTGGTTGTCGGCGGATACCTGGGTCGAGAAGTCGTGCGTGCTGACCAACGTGTCGGCCAGCGCCTCCGCGCGGATGACCTGCTCGCCCTTTTGCAGGGCCTTGCCATCCAGGGTTTCCAGCCGCCAGCGGATTTGCACGTCGACGGGCTCGACCAGGTCGCTGGTGACGTGGATCTTCATCGTCTTGCCGTAGTCCGCCACCGAGAGCAGCAGCGGGGCGTAGAAGCGTTTGGCCGCATAGTGCAGCGCCTTCCAGCGCCCGAAGTAATCAAGGCTGGCCCACGAAGCCACAGGCCAACAGTCGTTGAGCTGCCAGATCAGCGTGCCGCTGACACGGTTACGGTTGCGACGCCAGTGTTCCACGCCGTAGCGGATGCCCTCGGCCTGCAGGATCAGGCTCAGGTACACGAGCGATGGGAAGTGCCTGGGCATGCGGAAGGTGTCGGTCATCTGCGCGATCATCAGGCCATTGCCCGAGCCGCTGCGCTGGTGATGCTCCATGATGTAGGAGGTCATGTTCCAGTCGGCGGGGTCGGCGTAGGTGGCGATGGTCTTGAGCGGCGGCAACGCCTGGAAGCCGAACTCGCTCATGAAACGCGGAAACTGCGTGCGGTAAGCCGTGAACGGCTTGCGCCCGTGCCACACGTCCCAGTAGTGGCAGTCACCCTGGACCTGGTTATTGGCGCCCTCGAAGGGGGTGTTCGCCGAGGCCGAGCTGGGCCAGTAGGGATGGTCGGGGTCTTCGATCTCGAGCAGTTCGGGCAGCATGTGGTGGAACATGCGGTCGTAGCCGTCTTTGAGGCGCTGGTTGAGCGGGTCTTCGGGCTTGTTCCAGCCCCAATCGCACCAGCCCTGTTCCATTTCGTTGTTGCCGCACCAGATGGCCAGCGCGGTATGATGGCGCAAGCGGCGGATGTTCTCAACGGCCTCAATGCGCACGTTCTCGAAGAAGTCCGCATCGGCGGGGTAGATGCCGCAGGCAAACATGAAGTCCTGCCAGACCAGCAGACCGAGGCGGTCGCATAGGTCGTAGAACATGTCCTCGGGGTAGTAGCCGCCGCCCCAGACGCGCAGCATGTTCATGTTGGCGTCCACCGCGCTCTGGAGCAGACCCTCCAGCATCGACTCGGTGATGCGCGTCGGCAGCGAGTCGGTGGGAATCCAGTCCGCGCCCTTGGCGAACAGCCGCACGCCGTTGACGTAGAAGGCAAATTCCTTGCCCCATTGGTCCAGTTCCTGGCTGAGTTCCACCGTGCGCAGGCCGATCTTGTAAGTTCGACGGTCGAGAATGTCCTTCCCGTCCTGCAACACGACCTCGACCTTGTAAAGCGGCTGGGCGCCATAGCCATTTGGCCACCACAGCTGCGGATTGGGGATCTGGACCGAAAGATTTGCGAAGGAGGGATCACCCTCGATCAGGGTGAGCAGGCTCTCTTCGGTTTGGAACGTTTCGCCCTCGGGGCTGGTGACCGTCAAAACGGCCTGGATCCCGTCCCAGCCTTCTGTTTCGACGGTGATATCCGCGCTGACGGTAGCCGACGTCTCGTCGAGGCTTTGCCGCACGTGGACATCCTCGAAGCGGACGGCGTAGCCTTCCAGCCGAATGTCCTTCCACACGCCGACGGGCGGCAGCTTGGGACCCCAGTCCCAGCCCCAGTGACAGGGCGCCTTGCGCAGGTGCGGCCCGCCAGGGATATCGCCGCCGCCCGGGAGCGGAAGCTGCGCGTGTTTGGCGGTGATGAAACGCACGGGCGAACCGAAGTAGATGCTGATCTCGTTCTCGCCTGGGTGCAGCAGGTCTTTCACATCCCATTCCCAACAGCGGAACATATTGTCGGCATGGCCGAGGAACTCGCCGTTGAGATAAACGTCGGCCAGGGTGTCGAGCCCGTCACAGACGAGGGTGACGTTATCCTGGGCCAGCAAGTCCTTGTCCACATTGAAGGAACGGCGGTATTCCCAGTCCGTTTCGGCCACCCACATGACCTTGAGCTCATTGTCGGCTACGAACGGGTCGGGGATGCGGCCCAGGGCCAGCAGGTCAGTGTGGACGCCGCCCGGGACCTGGGCGGGCAGCCAGTCCTGAGCGCCTGCCTGGCGAAACTGCCAGGCGCCTGTCAGAGATTGTTTTTGCATTGGTCATCCTTGCGAATTTGAATTTTGAAAAAAATAACTCCCGCCGCCATGCATGGCGGCGGGAGGGCCGCCTTGAGCGGATGTTCATGAATTTTTAGACGGTCGAGAGATCCCACTCCTCGTAGATCTTCGGCACATCGTTGATCAGACGCTGGGTATACGGTTCCCTCGGCTGCAAGATCACTTCATCGGCGCTGCCGAACTCAACGAACCTGCCGTGCTCCATGATGTACACCGTGTCGGACACATAGTAGGCCAGGCCGATGTCGTGGGTGATGAAGATGACCGTCATGCCGATCTCTTTGCGCAGCTGCATCAGCATGTCGAGGATGGTGGCGCGCGAGCAGGCGTCGATCATCGAGGTCGGCTCGTCGGCCAGCAGGATCTTGGGCTTGAGCAGGAAGATGCGCGCGATCATCAGGCGCTGCATTTGTCCCCCCGAGAGCTCGAAGGGATACTTATTGGTCAACTCCTCGAACTTCAGGTTGACGAAACTGCACGCCTCGGTCATCAACTCCACTTTCTTTTCACGCGAAAGGTTGCGCCCGCCGCGCATGTGGATGCAGTCCAGCAGCACCGAGTCGATCTTATTGAAGATGTTGTAAGAGGAGAAAGGGTCCTGGAAAATGGCCTGAATGTTCTTCCAGTATTCCTGTTTCTTTTTCTGGCTGCTGATGTCGCGCTTCACGCCCTGGAAGTAGATGTCGCCTTCGCTGGAGCTGATCAGCCCGAGCAGCATTTTTGCCAGGGTGGTCTTGCCGCTGCCCGATTCGCCCACGATGGAGACGACTTCGCCCTCGTAGAGTTTCAGGTCCACATGGTCCACGGCAACCGTGCGGTGGGCGCCGAATCCGTAGATCTTGGTCAGGCCCGACGTGCTCAGGCAGATTTTCTTGTCACTTGGCATTTTGGAAAGCCTCCCGGGCATACGCCTCTCTCAATTCATTTTCCGACAGGATGCAGCGGTACGTGCGGCCATTGCCCGCATCGCGCAGCGGGACGGAGGTCACACGGCACTCGGGCTTGGCCAGTTTGCAGCGTTCGGCGAAGCGGCAGCCCATGGGCGGTTTCTTGAGGTTGGGCGGCACGCCGGGGATGGCCGTCAGCTTGACGTCGCGCAGGCCTTTTTCAGGCACGATAATTGAGCCCATCAGACCCTTCGAGTAGGGGTGCAGCGGGTCGAACACGGCTTCCTGCGCGCCAGCCTTCTCCACGATCTGCCCGGCGTACATGACCATGATGTCGTCGGTCACGTTGTAGAGCAGCGGGAGTTCGTGCGTGATGAAGATCATTGAACTGATGAAGCCCGCTTCCATCAACTGCTTCAGCATCTTGATGACCATCTTCTGGGAGGTGACGTCCAGCGCGGAGGATGGCTCATCAGCGATCAGCACCTTGGGCAGCAGCAGCACCGACACCGCGATGACCGTGCGCTGTTTCATGCCGCCCGAGAGTTCCACGGGGTATTTTTCCAGCACTTCGGCCGGCAGGCCCACGGTCTCGAATAGTTTGCGCGCCCGCTCGTAGATGTCCTTTTTGGTCACATACAGGTCGTGCTCCAGGATGACGTCTTCGATGAAGTGGATGATCTTTTGGGTGGGGTTGAGCGCGTTCATCGCTGCCTGGGGGATGTAGGCGATCTCGCGTCCCAGGATCGACTTGCGGACGTCGTCGGGCTTCATGCCGGAGATGTTGGTGCCGTTGATGAGGATATCGCCGCTCATATAGTGCAGCGGGGGAAAGTAGTATCCCATCAGGCTGAGCGCCAGCGTGGATTTTCCGCAGCCCGACTCGCCCGCGATGCCCAGAGACTTTCCCTCCTCGACCTTGAGGGAGACGTGGTCGACGGCGTATACGTCCTCGCGGAAGCGGGTGACGTATTTGGTCGTCAGTTCATGCACCTCTAACATGGTGTTCGCCATTGTGTATCTCCTAATCTCGCAGGGCGGGGTTGAACACCTGGTCGAGGCCCGTGTTCATCAGGTTCATCGAAAAAGTGATCAGGGCGATGGTCATAAGCACGGGGAAGTAGGCCCACCAGCGTCCCTGGACGTGGGCCTGGTAGATCATGGCCCAGTTCATCATCAGGCCCAGGGTGGGAACCTCCGTCGTCTTGGGGCCCAGCCCCAGGATCGACAAGCCCGCCTCCGCCAGGATGCCAGAGGAGATTTGCAGGATCAGCGCCATGATGACGTACGAGGCAATATAGGGCAGGATGTCGGTGAGGATGATGTGGACGATCGAGTGCCCCGACAACTTGGACAGGTTGACGTGGTCGCGGTTGCGCAGCGAGATCACCTGCGCGCGCACCGCCCTGGCCGTCCAGGGCCAGGCCGTCAGGCCGATCACCGTTGCCACCAGGAAGGCGCCGCGCGATTCCTGCCCGACACTGTAGGAAATGAGGATTAACAGCACGAAACTGGGGATGACGATGAACAGGTTGGTGACGAAATTGATAATGTCGTCCACCGTGCCGCCTATGTATCCTGCCAGCAGGCCAAGGGTCAGGCCGATCAGGGTGGCGACCAGCCCGGCCACCAGGCCAATTTGCAGGGAGGTACGGGTGGCGGCGACCAGTTCGGTCAATACGTCGCGGCCAAAATTGTCGGTCCCGAGCGGCAGAACGCGGACACTAGCGACCTGGTCGATGTTGACGTAATCGGTCTGGTTGATGATCTCTGCTTCTTCAAGCGCGCCTGTCTCCGTATTCTTTTGAGCGATGATCGCTCCCTCTTTGGAGAGAAGACCCTTGAGAGACTCATCCAGCCTTTGGTAGTAGCGCTGCTTGGCAAAGGTCATTCCCGGGATTTTCTTGTTGGGGTCATAGTTTTGAGCCCATTGTTCCAGGAGTTTCTCGGTGTTGTGGATGTCAATCTCGGTTTCGGGGATCCCATCCGCTACGAGCCAATCGCGGATGTCGGCCCGTTCCTGGTCGCCCAATTTGTCGGCCACGCGCTTGGCGGCTGCATCCGTCAGGTTCAGGGTGAACTTGGGGGCCCCAAGGCTGTCGTAGGCGCTGACGTAGATGCCGGGCGGGAAGAATGTGCCCTGGCCGATGATCTTCAGCGGAGAATCGGTGATAAAGAGCGGATAAATAAGCACGATCAGCAGGATTGCCATAAAAATGGAAAAGCCGACCACGAATTTTGGAGAGCGAAAAATCTGTTGAAGGGTATGTTTCATGACAATACTCTCCTAGTCGGCCTGCGCCGCTTTGATACGCGGGTCAATGATGCCATAGAGGATTTCGAGCAGGAAGTTCGCGGTCAACACCATCATGGTGATGATCAGCGTGGAGGCCGAGATAAGCGGGTAATCCTGTCCCATGACGCCGCTCAGCAGCGTGGTGCCGAGACCGGGATAACTGAAGATGATCTCCGCCACCAGTGCGCCGCCCACCATGGTGCCGATGGAGAGCGCCAGGCCGGTGATCTGCGGGAGCATGGCGTTGCGGAACACGTAGCCGATGATCTTGCGGTCTTTGATGCCCATGAAACGGCTGTATTTCACGTAATCTGCGTTCAGTTCATAAATAGCCATGGAGCGCATGCCGATGGCCTGGCCGCCAATGGCGATTAGCACGATCGACCAGAACGGCAACTGGTAATGGGTGATCGCCGACCAAATGAAGGGCCAGGTGAAACTGGGAAGCAGGTCGAACCCGTACCCGCCCGAGGTGGGGAACCATTTCAGGTTGACCGCAAACACCACCAGCAGGATGACTGCCATGCCAAACTGGGGCAGGTTGCTGATGAAAATACTGATGGGCATCAGGATCTTGTCGAAACTGCCTTTGAGGTAGGCGGCCAGCGCGCCGAGCGTGTTCCCGATCAACCAGCCGACGATGATGGCGGGGAACTGGAGCGCGACCGTCCAGCCGATGGAGGCTCTTAGCACGTCCGCGACGGGCCGGGGATATTGGCTGAAAGAGAGGCCAAAGTCGCCATGAAAAACATTCCTCACGTACAGGAAGAATTGTTCAAGCATGGGCTTGTTGGTCCCGAAAAGGTCGGCATACTGCTGATAAATGGCCTGGACCCCCGATGCGTTGCTCATGCCCTGGGCCAGCCTCGATACGATGGCCGCCACCGGGTCGCCCGGCATCAGGCGCGGCAGAATAAAGTTCAGCAGGAATGCAAAAACGAACGTCACCAAGAACCATCCCAGCTTATTAAGGAAGTACTTCCAATATCCCTTCACGCGGCACCTCACGGTTAGATAATGGACAGCCATGTTCCGTCCGTCCCTGGAACATGGCTGTCTTCTTACTGGCTTGCCTTTTACTTGACGAGCGTCAGGTTATAGAGGCCCGCGATGCCCCAGCCGTCAGTCATATCCAGCGGCGGGACGGGCGGAGTGGTGCCGTCGCCCTCGTGCGGGAAGTTCGTCCACACGGATTCGTTCACAGCGTGGAAGGATTGCGGGCGGTACATCAAGGTGAAGGAGGGCACGTCGGTCAGGTAGATCTTGACCAGTTCGGTGTACATCTCGTTCAACTTGGCGGGATCGGTCTCGGTCGGGATGGCCTTGATGATCTCATCGGCGGCCGGGTTCGAGTACTGGCCCCAGTTGCCGTTCCAGTTGCTGGCCATGCCCACGAATTCGGAGCTCATCATCTTGCGGATGCGAGACCACGGCTGGGTGGGGCCGGCGCCGTCGGACCACATCATGAAGATGTCGTAGCCTTCGGGCAGGGGAGCGTCAGACTTGGTGACGACGGTCTGGTACACGGACCATTCGGGGTAGTTGGTGGTGATTTCGATGCCGATTTCCTTGCCAGCGGCAGCAACAACCTCGATGGCGGCTTGCCAGTCGGACCAGCCGTTCGGGCAGGTGGCCACGTAGCTGAGCTTCGCGCCGTTGTATTCGCGCCAGCCGTCGCCGTCGGTGTCCTTGGCGCCAGCTTCGTCGAGCAGCGCCTTGGCGCCTTCGTAATCCTTGCCAGCCCACTGCAGGTCCTTGACAGTGTCGTGGTTGTAGAGGGCCTGCTCACCAGCGGTCGGGTTCATGAGCGAGCGCGGAACCTGGGTGAAGGTGGCCGACTGATTGGTCATCGCGTTGGCAATGATCGTGTCGTAGTCAACGGCCATGGCGATGGCCTTGCGGATGTTGACATTGTCCAGACCGTTGGACTTCAGGTTGAAGAAGGCGGTCGGGAGGCTGGCGCCGATGCCGTAGGGGGCCTCGGGCAGGTAGGTCGAGACCGGCAGGTTGTCCTTCAGCCACAGGTCCTGGATGTTGGCGTTGAACTGCTGGCTGACGTCCACCTCACCGGCCTTGAGGGCGGTGAAGCCGGCGGCATTGTCTTTGAAGATGGTGTGCGCCAGGTACTTGGGCGCAGGCAGCTTGCCCCACATGGAGGCATCCTGACCCCAGTAATTGTCATCGCGCACGAAGACGACCTTGGTCTCGTCGGCGAAGAACTTGTGGTAGGGGCCGGAGTAGACGGCATCTTCAGCGGGGTCGGCCAGGAAGGCGGCCGCGTCAGCGGAGCGCGCTTCGAGGGTCTCGGTCCAGGCCTTTTGAATGACGTAGTTGGTGCTCACGTAGGCGGCCACGATCAGCGGGTTGACGGATTTGCCGTCAGCATCGAGTTTGGCCTTGATCACCACGGTCTGGGGATCGACAGCTTCGATGGTGTCGATGAAATCCTTGTTGCCGGAGCCGGTGGGGGTGTTGTACTTGACGTGGCTGGCCCAGGTGTAGGCGACGTCTTCAGCGGTGACGGGGGTGCCATCGCTCCACTTCGCAGCAGCCTTGATCTTGAAGGTCAGTTCGGTCTGCGTATCGTTCCAGGTGTACGGGCCGTCGGCGAGCAGGGGATACTGCTGGCCGTCGAGCATGTTGTACAGGTACGGCGTCTCGAACATGGTTACGCGGGCGTTGTCCTGCTGGGCAATTCCCAGGGCGTTATTGCAGTTCGAGGAGTAGGGGTTCCAGCATACGACTGCGCCCCACTGCTGGCCGTTGAAGTACAGGGTCTCTTCACGGGGCAGGGTATTCGCGTCGGCGGGCGCCTCGGTGGCGGGCGCTTCGGTGGCCTGGACTTCGGTGGCGGCCGGTTCGGCCGGGGCGGTGGTGGGGGTGGCGGC
>CALLJA010000524.1 GCA_938008865.1 uncultured Anaerolineales bacterium | reverse complement strand
CTCCCCGCCACCGAAGCGGCCACCGCTGGCCCCGTCAGTTTCAGCGCCGACATCCTGCCCATCTTCGAGAGCCGCTGTATCAGCTGCCACGGCGGAAACAAGACCGAGAAAGGCCTGGATTTGAAATCCTTTGCGTCCCTGATGAACGGCTCCGAGGAAGGTCCCGTGGTGACAGCAGGCGATGCCGCCAACAGCAGCCTGGCCTCGCTCATCCTGAACGGCAAGATGCCCAAGCGTGGTCCAAAACTGACCCCCGAACAGGTCCAGTTGATCATCGACTGGATCAACCAGGGCGCGCTCGATAACTAATCGATTGAAACACAAAACGCCAGCCTTCAGCGGCTGGCGTTTTTATTTTTTCCTTGCAAGATCAGGCTGATTCCTGGCTCTTCAATTGCTTGTACGCGCCCACCCACGGCGTCCCCAGGCGGTGATTCGGACCAACTTCCACCTTGCTCAGCTTCGTGGCGATCTGCGGCATCAGCAGGGCCACCGTGCCCCAATCGTCGATCAGTACGGCGTTCCTCATCTTCGCAGCGGTCGTGCCTGCCCACATCCATTCCATGCGGAACTTGTCGGCCTTGACCCAGTAATCGCGCTTCTCCCAGGCGGTCACAGAAGCATCGATACCTTCGGTGATGGCTTCGAGGGCCAGGGCGATGAAAGCAGCCAGGTCGCGAGAGACAGGCCCGGGTTCAGATTGAACAGCCAGTTGGCGGAGGGCCAGCACGATGGCTTTGGTCAGACGGGTGCGCTCTTTTCCAGCGGATTCGGGGTTGATGACGCGGCTCAAAGGGGATTCTCCAGTACAGGGTTCAGGTGCGCGATTATACCGCAACTTGTTGACGCCCCTCCTCCCGCGTCGCTTACATAATACCCACGGTTGAGAATTGCGCTCTCCACTCTTTGCAAAAGCACAATTCTCAACCGAGTGCGGTATAATCGGGCCGCCAACTGGACGTCTAAGGGGACGTGCTGGAATTGGCAGACAGGCATGACTTAGGATCATGTGCCGCAAGGCGTGAGGGTTCGATTCCCTCCGTCCCCACAAAAAATTGTCATAAGACATAAAACGAAGGGAACTCGCACTTTGAACATCGAAAAACAAATTCTGGATGACCATCAGGCCAAACTGGTCGTGGACGTCGACAAGGAACAACTGGAAGTCTTCAAGCGCCGTGCTGCCCGCAAACTGGCCGAACGTGGAAAGATTCCCGGCTTCCGCCCGGGCAAGGCCCCGTACAACATCATCGCCCGCACCTTCGGCGAGGAAGCCATCACCGAGCAGGCCATCGAAATGCTGATGGATGACATCTATCCCAAGGTGCTCGAAGAGGCCAAGGTCGAACCTGCCGCCGCGGGTTCGCTGGAAAACGTGGACACCCAGGGTGAGACACCCAAATTCACCTTCCGCGTGCCGCTGGCCCCTGAAGTGGACCTGGGCGATTATCATTCCGTGCGCCTACCTTACGAGTGGACCGCCCCCGACCAGGCCGAGGCCGGCAAGGCTCTCGAAGACCTGCGCCAGATGTACGCCTCGACCGAGACCGTCGACCGCGAGGTGCGGGTCGGCGATTACGTGCTGGTGGACGTGAAGGGCGCGTATGCCTCCAAGTTGAAGGAAGGCGAAGAGGACAAGAGCGCGGGACTCTCGCGCACGGGCTTCGCCACCTTCGTCCGCGAAGAGGATCGCGACGAGGAATGGCCCTACAAGGGTTTCAACAAGGAACTGGTCGGCCTGAAATCGGGCGACAGCAAGACGGTCAAACACAAGTACGCCAAGGACGACGCCGACGAGTCGCTGCGCGGCAAGACCGTCAACTTCGAGTTGACGGTCAAGGTGGTGCGCGGCGTGATCCTGCCTGACCTTGACGACGACTTCGCCAAGCAGGTCGGTGCGGGCGAGACCCTTGAAGCTCTCAAAGAAGCCGTGACCCGCGACGTGGAAAACCGTTCGCGCGCCGAGTACGACGACAAATATTTCGTCGAACTGATCGAGAAGATCAAGGAAGGCGCAACCATCAAGTATCACCAGCACTCCCTCGAACACGAGGGCGAACACGTGTTGAATGAACTCCAGCAGCGCCTGGCCCAGCAGGGTATGGACCTGCCCACCTACTTCAAACTGCGCGAAACCACGCAGGAGAAGTTCACGGAAGAGGAAGTCCTTCCCGTGGCCAAGAAGCGTCTGGAACGCTCGCTCATCCTGGATGAGATCATCCGCAAAGAGAACATCCAGGTCGACAACGCCGCCCTGGACGCCGAATTCGGCCAGACCCTGACCGAGCTGCAGATGCAGGGCATGAACCTAAACGAGCTGCGCGGCGGCCGCAAGGGACAGCAGCAGCTGGCCCAGGCCGTGGCGATGGAATCTGCCACACGTGTGCTCACTCGCCGCGCCCTGGACATGCTCAAATCCATCGCGATGGGTGAATACAAACCCTTCGAGGTTCCCGCCGAAAGCACTGAGGTGGCTCCCGAAGCCGAGACCCAGCCCGAGGGCGAATCCTCCGAGGAAAAGCCCGAATAAAGGAAACCCGATTGGGGCGACGCATCCCGTCGCCCCAATAAATTACGTGTAGAAAATTAACGAAATTCCAATAGACTGCGGTTATCATGGTCAAAATTTGGAGGCACACATGATCCCTGATTTTAAGAATGTCATCCCAATGGTGATCGAATCGTCGGGCCGCGGGGAACGCGCATACGACATCTATTCACTGCTCCTCAAGGAACGCATCATCTTCCTTGGCACGCCCATCGACGACCAGGTGGCCAACCTGATCGTGGCGCAATTGCTGTTCCTCAACCATGAAGACCCCGACCGCGAAATCCAGATGTACATCAATTCGCCTGGCGGCGTGATCTATGCGGGCCTGGCGATCTACGACACGATGCAGATGATCTCCAACCCGATCAGCACCGTGGCCGTCGGCGTGACCGCGTCCTTCGGGACCGTGCTGCTGACCGCTGGCACGAAGGGCCGCCGCTTCGCCCTGCCCAACGCGACCATCCACATGCACCAGCCGCTGGGCGGCGCACAGGGTCAGGCCACCGACATCGAGATCCAGGCCAAGCAGATCCTGCGCCTGAAGGCCCTGTTGAATGGCGTCATGGCCAAGCATACGGGCCAGCCGCTCGAAGTCATCGAGCGCGACCTGGACCGCGACTACTACCTGGATGCCCGTCAGGCCGTGGAATACGGTCTCGTGGACCAGGTGCTTGAGATGCCTGAGAAGGTCAAATAGTCGTTTAGTCTGGTAGTCGAGCCCGTCGAGAAATCGGCGGGCTTTTTGATTGTGGGGCGTTATAATCATCTAAAAAACGGGAAGGAAGAAAAAAATGAATAAGCGCCTATCTTACATTTTCATTTTTTGTTTGTTCTTTTTATCATCCTGTAAACTACCACTTTCTACGGATACATCAAACCAAACGCCCTTAAGCCTTATCCTTGCTTTCAAACAAAAGAGCTTCGATTCATTTGAGAATGTAACTGCTCTGATCGCACTTACAAACATAGGAGATGAAAACATACTGGTCAACGGGAAAATGCTATTTCTACCAATCGATATGCCTGCCAAGGCACTTCAAGGCTTGATCCTTATTTCAGATAACTCTGGCAAGCCCATATATTTGAATGGGTTTATAAACTATGAATTTCCAAATAAAGATCAATTAGTTGTTCTTGCGCCTGGACAGAGTCTGGAAAAAACATTTACCTTGTACGGTGTTGGTTTCTCACCTCAATATTTCAAGGACAACGTGACTTACACTCTCACCTTACGCAGTAGGCAAAAAAGGCATACACTTTGGTCATGACCAACGCCGA
>CALLJA010000523.1 GCA_938008865.1 uncultured Anaerolineales bacterium | reverse complement strand
GCCTACGCAGCCGGGACCCGCTTCGGGCGGCGCATCGCCCACGGCATGATCGCGGCAGGGCTGATCTCCGCCACACTGGCCAACGACCTACCCGGGCCGGGCACCGTCTACCTCGGGCAGACCCTGCAATTCAAAGCGCCCGTCTTCCCCGGTGACACCATCACTGCCACCGTGGAGGTCAAATCGGTCCGCCCCGACAAGCCCATCGTAGTCCTCACCACGGTCTGCATCAACCAGGACGGGGCTCGCGTCCTCGAAGGCGAAGCCACCGTGCTGGTCAACCGCTAACAGAGACCGAGGCAACTTATGGACGCGTTCCACGACCACATGGACGAATACAAAAGGCAGATGAAAAAGGGAGTCATCAACAAGGCTTACAAAGGGTTGATGGAATATATCCTCGAACTGCGCACCCACCTGCGGAACGGGCATCCCGATTACTTCGTGTCCGGGAGCATTTACTTCGGGTACATGGACATGACCTACTTCTCCTTCTATCCGAAATCCCTGGGACGAAGGAAATTGAAAGTCGCGGTTGTGTTCCTGCACGAGACCATGCGCTTCGAAGCCTGGCTGGCGGGGAGCAACAAACAGATCCAGACAAAGTATTGGAACTTGTTCAAGGAAAGCGGCTGGAATAAATATCGCATCGTGCCTGACACGAAGGGTATCGACGCGATCCTGGAACATACTCTGGCAGACGACCCGGACTTCCGCGACCTGGGTCGACTAACGGGGCAGATCGAGCGCGAGACCTTGAAATTCATCGAGGACATCGAAGCCTTTTTGTCAAAATAGGGCGGGAGCGCAGGCTACTCTACATCCACGGCTCAGGAACAAGACCCTGACAGGCATTGAAGCGCGAGAGGTATACATGGGTCGCTCAGGCATCGCCACATACGAAAACCTGGCAACACGAACGCCTGCAAAAGAATTATGGACCTTGTTGAAGGTCAGCAGTTCGCTGGCCTCCACCATGGAGTTGAAGGAGGTCCTGCAGATCGCCATCGAGAGCGCCGTCGACCTGCTCGGCCTGGATACCGGCGCGATTTACACCCTCGAAGGCGGGATGCTGTACCTGGGAGCGACCACTCCCCCCCTGCCGCTTCAATTTCCAGAGGAACTTCGCCTGGCCTCCCCCGACGATCATCCGCACATCCGGGACGTCATTTCCACGAAGGATCCCTTCTTTCTCACCGATGCGCAACACGCCACGCTTTCCCCCGCCGAGAAAACCGTGGTCAACGCCCGCCACCTGGTTTCGATCCTCTTTTTTCCATTGTTGTTGAAGGAGAATGTGACCGGGGTCTACATGGTCGGAACGACCGGCGAGACGCGCCACTTCACGGACAAGGAATTTGACCTGTGCCGTATTTTGTCCTTCCAGGTGTCGCTGGCGGTCGCGAACGCGCAGCTCTACAAGGAGGCCCAGCGGGCCCTCGCGGACCTGAGCCAGGCCTACGATGCAACGCTCGAAGGCTGGTCCCGCGTTCTCGACATGCGCGACCACGTCACGGACGCGCATACGCATCGCGTTGCCGACCTTACCATCGCCTTGGCGGGCAGACTGGGTGTTCCTGACGCAGAAACAAGTCACATCCGAAGAGGCGCGTTGCTGCACGACATCGGGAAAATGGGGATTCCCGATTCCATTCTGCAAAAACCAGCTCCATTGACCGAGGCAGAATTGGAGATCATGCGCACTCATCCGGAAAAAGCCTATCAGATTATTTCGCAGATCAAGTATCTTGCCTCCGCCATGGACATTCCGTATTGTCACCATGAAAGATGGGATGGGAGCGGCTATCCCCGCAGGCTCAAGGGCGAAGAGATCCCCGTAGCGGCGCGGCTGTTCTCCGTGGTAGACGTTTTCGATGCCCTGACGTCGGACCGCCCGTATCGCAAAGCCTGGAAGAAGGAAGAGGCCCTGGACTATATTCAGAGCCAGTCGGGCAGGCAATTTTGGCCGGACGCGGTCACGGCTTTCATCGAAATGATCAGAGAAGAACCATCGTGAATGGTTCACAGACAGGGGCAAACCGGCCCATCGAGCGTAGCTATCTGAGTAATGCTCACTGTCTTATAATCATAATGTAGTCTCCGTTCTACGTTCAGGAGGTCGTCATGTCCTGGCAGGATCAACTCAAAGGGGATTCGCTTTCGTGGCTTCTGGAAAAGGACACACCCGAGGTTCGTTATCTGGCGTTGCGCGACCTGCTCGACAGTCCACCGGAAGACGCCGAGCTGCGGGCGGCGCGCAGGGCCGCGCATAAGAAGGGACCCATCGCCGAGATCCTCGGCCAGATGGAGGGGGAAGGCTACTGGGTCCAGCCAGGGGCGGGCTACACCCCCAAGTATCGTTCGACGGTCTGGTCGAT
>CALLJA010000522.1 GCA_938008865.1 uncultured Anaerolineales bacterium | reverse complement strand
GTCCTATTTCCCTGCGTTGGACGAAATGTTGTGCGCCGCCGACGGTCTCGGTGCCTGGTGGAATGGCCGCCGCGCGCATGTCTCGGAGGTCGACTCGTTCGACCGCGCCTGTGTGTGCTTCACGACGCCACATAACTTCGAAAAGCGCGATCCCGCCCTGTGGAGTCGGGTGATGTCGGCGGCGTACATGATGCGCGGCTGGGGCGATTGCTACGCCTACCTGGCGGTGGCCACGGGCCGCGCCGAGGTGGCGCTCGACCCGATCATGAACGTCTGGGATTGCGGCCCGTTTCCCGTCATCTTCCGCGAGGCGGGTGGATTCTTCGGCTCGTGGGCGGGGGAGGAGGGTCACACCTTTGGGGAGGCGATGGCCTGTAACGCGGCGCTCAAGCCGAAGGTCCTGGAATTGTTGAAGGGGTAGAAAACGCCCGTTTTGCAGTTCATTGGGCGTAGTCCGTATGGACTATGGAAGCGGGATTCATTTCCTGCGCGGTCTCATCCAGCGTCCGCCTGCAAGGAGGGAGAGCAGGATCAGGATGGCGCTGGCCCAGCTATACGTGGTGTTATTGGTGTACATGCCGATGGCAAGTAATATAATGCCGACCAGGAGCAGGATGGGGGAGAGTGTGCGGAGTCTGGATTTCATATTTTTTCCTGTTTTGTTTATACCCTTGCGAAGGGGAAGATCGCGTCAGGTGATCTATCTGAAGCGATTCTGCCTGAAACCACTATCGATGAACCCTAGCGCGTCACGAATGTCTCTGCGCATACATAGAAGTAATGCGATGGCTGATTTATCGAGTCTTATCAAGTCTTGTTTTAGCAACCCAAGAATTTCGTTAGCTGTTGTTCCAGAAACCATGTCCTCATAAAGGATTTGGCTCCATTTATGGAAACCAAACCTTTTCAGTTTCATCCTTATTGTACGAATGAGGTCATAAAATTCTTTTAATGTTCTAGGCACAGGAGTCATTAGGCCTTTTCCCGTTTTGTTTTTAGCTTCCTATTTTAACGGCTGAACTTCTTTGAACGTTTCAAATCTGCCGTTGAACAAACCCGTAGGCTGACCTTGTAGCGTGGAGTTAAAGAAGGCCAGCAGGTAGGTGTCCACGATCTTGACCACCTGCTTCCCGTCCAGCGGACCCTTGAGTCCGAGCTGTGGAGCAATGGGCGAGAGCAGGGGCAGGTCGCTGAAATCGTAGTGGCGTGTGCCGTCGATGGAGACCACGCCTTGCGAGTTGGGGGCGTGTGTGATGAAGCCGCGGAACAGGCGGGAGTTCTTGCTGTCCGCGTCGTCGGCCCAGGCCTGACTGAACATAAAGAAGGCAGGTTGTTTGAGTCCACTGTCCAGCACGGCGAGCGAGACGGGCGTCATGAACGGGTCGAGGCCGAGCACGGCCTTGCAGCGTGGGTCGGTACCACAGAATTGAATGGCCGCGCCGCCGCCCGTGGAATGTCCGTAGACGCCGATGCGGTTCAAGTCGAGTGCGCCGCTGAAGGGGCTGGCCGCGTCCGCGTTTTGGGAAGCCAGGAAATCCAGT
>CALLJA010000521.1 GCA_938008865.1 uncultured Anaerolineales bacterium | reverse complement strand
GCTGCATGCGTTCGGGCAGGACGAGGTGATAATCTCTGCCCCAGGCGTAGGCGGCAATCCCCCCCTGTGGTCCTTCCATTTCCAGAGAATCGGAAATGGGAGGACGTGCGGGCGGATGATAAGGCGTGCCCAGCACGAGAATGGACTGGCACTCGGGCAGGATCAGGCGCGGGTTGGCGCGGCGGGCGCGGGAGGTCTCATCGGCGAGGTAGGCCATCGTCCCATGGCGGCCTTCCGCCAGCCAGCGTTCGAAAGCGGAGAAATGCAGGGGAGGCGCAGGTAACGTAACGCCGACCAGGGCGAACCCCAGTCGATGTGCCTCGCTTTTAATGGTAGCAGTTAGTGTTTTATCCAAGAATCTTATTTTACGAGAATTTTGACATAAAGTGGCTTTCCAAAAGGAATGCCCTTATTGTTTACCATCTGCCAGGCGCTGAGGTATTCCCCGGTCTTGTCGGGCGCCTTGAAGGAGACCGAAACTTCCACTTCCTGCCCAATCTCGACCACGCCTGCCAGCGGCTGGGCCACACCAGACATGCGGCCTGCGTAATTGGCATACGCCAGACCATACCCGGCACCCCACACGCAAGAGCCAGTGTTCTTGATCTTCCAAGTCTTGACGAACTCCTGCCCAGGAGACATGACTGTTCCATCTGGAATGGTAATGTCTGTTGTGTAGGGATCAAAACTCATGTCATCGCACAAGACAGCAGTTGTGGTTACTGCGGGTGAAATTTGAGCGGCTTCTTCAGCGATAGGCATGGAAGTACAAGCCTGTAACACGAGAACAAAGATGAAAAGCAGTGGCGTATTTTTGAGTTTCATAAGGAGTATTCAATCCCGCTCTTAATGATTTTTTGTAGATAAAACAACGCCGACCAGGGGGACCCCAGTCGGCGTGTTTTGTTTAATGTCTTACTTCACGAGGATCTTGACGTACACGACCTTCCCAAAGGGGATGCCCTGTGCATTGGCCATTTGCCAGGCACTGAGGTATTCCCCGGCCTTGTCGGGCGCCTTGAAAGAGACCGAAACTTCCACTTCCTGTCCGATCTCGACCACGCCCGCCAACGGTTGTGGCACGCCAGACATTTGATATGTATACTTGGCATACATCAGACCATACCCAGCACCCCACACGCAAGAGCCAATGTTCTTGACTTTCCATGTCTTGACGAATTCCTGGCCGGGCGTCATGGTCGTGCCGTCGGGAATGTTGACATCCACTGTGGCGAGATCGAAGCTCATGTCGTCGCACAAAACCTTGGTTGGGGTCACGGTGACGGCCACGCCGCTGGCGTCGGTCACCACCGGCAGGACGACACCTTCCGTGGGGGTGGGCGGTTCGAGGGTGGGCGTCTCGCTGGGCAGCGGCTCGGGCGTGGGTGTAAAGGCTGCGGCGGTCAGCGTGAACTCGGC
>CALLJA010000520.1 GCA_938008865.1 uncultured Anaerolineales bacterium | reverse complement strand
AGTAAAGCGATCCAGATCTTGGTTTTCATTCTTCTCCATTTACATTCGTCCACTCCCTCAGCGCGAATGTCACACCTGGGCCCGCGCAGATTCCCATCCGAGCAGGGCCTTCTTGCGGGCGGAACCATAGCGGTAGTTGCCGAACTCGCCCATTTTGCGGATCACGCGGTGGCAGGGGATCAGCACCGCGACGGGGTTATGCCCCACCGCCGTGCCGACTGCGCGCAGCGCATGGGGGCGGCCAATCTGCGCGGCGACCTGCTCGTAGGTGGTTACGCCGCCCGCAGGGACGCGCAACAGCGCCTCCCACACCTTGATCTGGAAATTCGTCCCGCGCAGGAACAGGTGCAGGGGGCGGCTTCCGCGCTGGCTCAAGTCGAAAATGGGACCCACCAGCGGGGCGGTGGCCTGCTGGTCTTCGACCATCTTTGCGGCGGCCCAGTCCGCCACCAGGGCGTCGATGGCGTCCCCCTCCCGCCCCTGGACAAATCCCAGGTGGCAGATGCCGCGCTCGGTCAGGCCGATCAGGCACTGGCCGAAGGGCGTGGGATGCAGCCCGTAGCGGATGGTCAGACCCGCGCCGCGCGACCTGTATTCGCCCGGCGATACGGCCTCGGTGCTGACCATGAGGTCATGCAGCCGTCCCAGGCTGGAGAGGCCCACCTTGTGGGTGGTTTCCAGCAGGTTCTCAGACTGCTGCAGCAGGTCGCGGGCGTGTTCCTTGGTAACGAATTGCAGGAAGCGCTTGGGGCTGATGCCCGCCCAGCGGGTGAACAGGCGCTGGAAATGGAACTCGCTCAGGCCCAGGCTGGCGGCCACTTCTTCGAGGCTGGGTTGATCTTTATAGTGGTTGTCAAGGTACTGGATGGCCTGCTCGATGCGCAGGTAATCTTCGACCTGTTGGGGGTAGGAAGGGCTGTCCATAGAAATCTCCTTTCGGTTATAGCGCAATTCTATGGGCCGCGCCGCCCGCGCGCCACCCGATTCTTGCTGGATTCAGGTAACAAAAAAGGCATGCGCCCGGGCATGCCTTAGGTAACAGCGATCCTGCCATTAAATAAAACAGCCCTTCCATGTGCGAACAGGCCACAAACGCACTCGTGCCTGTGCCACTGCGCCTGCCCTGTTCCACCTGTTACCAGGCGGGTTTCAGCAATTCGCTTCTTTGGAAGGGAGAAAGAAGTCTGTGACAAGACTTCAGAGGCATCCGCTGATCGATCCGATTTTTGGGCTTCGCCTCTCCAGTAGGAGAGGGAAGTCCTTAGCGCGTCCCTCGCGGGACGGAACCTCCACCTCGTGATCCTGATTGCTCAGGACCCAGCCGCTAGATCTCCGTGTATTCAGTTGTTAATGGGCGCGATTTTACCCGCGCGTAGTCGGAAAGTCAAGGTCGATTATTTTTCGCTCTTGGCGCGCTGGCCCAGCAGGGCGATCATATCCACCTGGCGGCGGTTGATCAGCATGGCGGGCGTTTCCACGCGCAGGGTCGGCAGCAGGATGGCTGTCAGTGTGGCGTTGAAGATGGGGATGAATTCGCGCGAGCCTTCGGCCATCAGCGCGGTGAAATCGAAGCGTCCAGAGATCTCCAGGACGCCCTCGATCTCGAAGACCTGCGTGGTAATGCGCGCGGGGTATTCGGTGATGTTGGTGTAGCCGCCGCGTACCAGCGCCTGCGGACCCAGGTCCTCACGGCGGGCCATGCACAGGGCATGCACGCGCGATTTGTTCATGCGCACCACTTCGAAGTGGTCCACCAGTTTGGTGGGCATGTGCAGGCGGGCCATGCGCGCATCATGTACTTCCAGTGTGGAATGGGTACTGTCGTTCAACATGCCCAGTACGCCCGTGGTACCCGCCATGACCTTGCCCACCAGCCGATACCCCGAAGTCAGGATGTCGGCGGGCAGGAAGCGGTAGGTGCGCGGTGAAGTGTCCATGGCCATGATGAAATTCCTTGCGGGTCAGGATTCGGGTGCGGGACGTGCGGGGCGCGGCGCAGGGCGCGCGCGCAGCGGGTTGCGCTTCCTGCGAGTGGGCTCGCCCGCGTTTGGGTCGAGCAGCATGGTCAGCCAGGAGATGGATTTTTCGTCGTATTCACGTCGGCCGCACACATCGCAGACCCAGGCGGGGAAATCGGGCACAGTGATCAACTCGCTGCCGAGCCAGGTGAAATACGTCAACAGGCGCGGAACCATGACGCCCGCGGCGCATTCGGTGCAGGGGACAGGTTCCAGGACGGGGAAGTCGGCTTGTGACATGGCGCGCCTAGGATGCGGTCAGCAGGTCGTAATGCTGGATGATACCCCACTCGCGCCAGGGCCAGTAAATGAACACGGCCTTGCCCACGATGTTATCGAAGGGCAACAGGCCCCACTGGTGCGAGTCGGACGAGTCGTTGCGGTTGTCGCCCAGCACGAACAGGTGGCCTTCGGGCACCGTCCAGTAGCCCTGGTAATTGGGCGCGGCGGCGATGTAGGGTTCGTTCAAGGCCTGTCCGTTCACCAGCACCTGCCCGTCGCGCACGGCTACTTCGTCGCCGGGCAGGCCGATGATGCGTTTGATTAAGTCGAGTTCGGAGGATGTGGAGCGGAAAACGATGATGTCGCCGCGCTGCATCTCGCCCATGCGATAGGCCAGGCGGTTGACCAGCACGAATTCGCCATCCAGCAGGGTCGGGTTCATGCTGTATCCGTCCACGCGCACGCGCGCCGAGACGGCGTTGATGCCCAGAAACAGGACCAGCGCCAGCACCACCGTTTCCACGATGTCGAGCAGGATCTGCCCCCACTTGATCTCTTCCTTTTGTGGCTCCTGCGCGGCGGCCTCGGGTTGGGCCTCGAGCGGATTTTCAGTTTGCAATGCTTCCAAAAGAAACCTCCGATAATATCTGGCGGAAATTATACAACCTTTTCCAATGCGCCCACCCGCACTTAGCAAGACTTAAGGAATTGTAAGTCAGGCGCGACCCCAGGCGAAGTAGGTGGGCACGTGCAGCACGCGAGTCCCCTCGGCCCAGGCTTGCTGGTCGATGCGCTTCAGCCTTTGGAGGTCTGCGCCTGCGGCGGATCCCGCCAGATCGGCTTCGAACACGGCCCATTCCAACTCCCGTTCCCCGGGCGAGACCATGCCCTCGCGGCGTTGGATGGTCCCCGTTTCGACCAGCGGGATGCCCGCCTGGAAGAAGGACTCGGCCAGCCGCGCGCCGAAGCCCGTATCCGCGCCGCGCCTGCGCAGGGCCTTGGCCTGCCAGTGTCCCAGCGGACGTAGGGCGGGCGGTTCATCCACGCGGGCGGTGTAGTCGGGTTCGGCCAGCGCCAGGATGCTCCCGCCCGGGCGGGTGACGCGCTTCATTTCGAGCAGGGCCTGCAACGGGTCATACACCCACAACAGGAAGAAGTGGCAGAAGGTGATATCGAACACCGCAGCGGAATAAGGCAGGAACAGCCCATCGGCGCGGACGCGCTGCGCGCGCGGGGCGTGGAATCCGCATTGGGTCAGGGCGGCAGGCTCCAGGTCCAGGGCGTGCAGGTTGGCGGGGCCCGTCAACTCGCGCAGGATGGCGCCCGTCCCGCAGCCCACTTCAAGGACACGCTGGGCAGCTTCAAAGCCTGCGCGCTCGAACAGGTAGGCGCGCAGGTCGCGCGTCCAGGCCGCTTGCTGGGCGTAGCGGGTGTGCCAGTCCATCAGGGCAGCGGACTCGCGGGGGTCATGCCTGCGGGTCCCAGCGCAGCACGAAGTTCATTTGGGCATCGGTCTCGGGTGAGCGCGGATGGACGGTGCTCTTGGGGACGCGCCGCCACCACTCGGCCAGTTGATGCAGGGCCTGTTCGCCGCTCCGTCCGCGGCGGACGAGGTAACAGCCGACCGTGGTGCCCGTGCGCCCGATGCCGCCCCAGCAATGGACGTATACTTTGCGTCCCGCCGCCAGGGCCGCATCAATGGCGTCGAGGATGTCGGTCATACCCGCCTGGGTGGGCAGGCCGAAGTCGCCGATGGGGAAGCGTTGGTAAGTGGCGGCCAGGCCGTAGAGGCGGGACTCCTCCAGCAGGGTGGGCTGGTAAAGCGGCATCTCCCCTGCGGTGGTCAGGTCGATGAAGGTATCGAAGCCGTGGTCAAGGAAGGCATCGATGCGCTGGCGGGTGGCTTCGGGGTGAAATTGGCCCGGGTACTCGCCCGCCAGAAAACGGCCAGGCTCCACCCAGTAGGATTCGGGGATGGGACGCTTATCCATGCGGGTTACTGGTCGATCTGGCAGAAATTTTGCAGAATCTCGGCGCGCAACTGCACCAGTTCGGGATATTCGTAAAAGAACAGGATCTTCTGTTCGGCGACCGTGTCGCCCATGGGTTTGGGCGCGAAGATGAAATAGGCAAAGGTCTCGGCCATATCTTCGGAGGGATTGGTGGCGGCGTAATCATCCACGAATTCATCCTGGTGGTTTTCATAGAAGGTGTAGAGTTCATCGTAGTAGCCATCGAGGTCGTCGGTATAGCCGAGGTCGTCGATGGGCTGCCATTCGTCCACGAGACCGGTCCAGAAGCGGTCGTAGAACGTGTTGATGTACGAATCGGGCAGGCTGCAACCTTCGCCGGGGAAGTAGTTGGGACAGGCAGCCACCTTGCTGTCGTATAGGTCGGTGTCGTCGGGGTTGTTATATACCTCCACATCGGGCGGGACCTGGCTGGGGCCGAGGGTCAGCAAGTGCCCGAACTCGTGGATGAGGGTGAAGTACAGGTTGTCTGTGTCGTCGAGGTCGGCGTTGTCCACTTCCACCATCCACAGCGCGGGGTCGGTGTAAGACTGCTCGACGGCGGCCAGGACGTTGCTGGGGCCGTCGCTGAAGACGACGTATTCGGATACGACCGCGCGGTAGTCGGCGGGAATCAATTGCGCGAACAGGTCCCAGGCCAGTTGGTGCGAATCGGTATCGTCCTGCTGGGTGGAATACTGTGACGGGCTGTCTTCGTATTGTGGGTCGCCGATCTGGTCGCCGTTGACCGTGTAGGTGACCAGGTTATAGGAATCGGGCTCCTCTACATCCGACGCGCCGCTGTCCTCGTACACGCTGTATTGGACGGCGTCGATCACCTCCTGCATGGATGCGGGACAGGCCAGCGGGACCTCGGCGGCCTGCGGATCGGCCCCGGCAGGCGGAAGTTCGGTGGCGCCGACGGATTCTTCCGTGGCGTTGAAAGAGTAATAGCCAAACCCGACCGCGCCTATGCAGCAGACCAGCGCGCAGCAAAGCAGGACGGCCCCTGCGACGACCCAAAGTACATTCTTATTCATAAAGCCTCCGCGAAAATTTTGGCAAGCATACCATCAAACCCATCCG
>CALLJA010000519.1 GCA_938008865.1 uncultured Anaerolineales bacterium | reverse complement strand
CGGTCTGTACCCGGTCATCAACACCCTGGCGCTGAGTTTTACCGACGCCACTCTGATGTCGGGGAGCAGTCATTTCATTGGATTGAATAACTTCAAACGCCTGTTCGCCGATGAGGTGTTCATGCGGGCAGTGGGGAATACCTGGCTGCTCTGGCTGCTGAATTTCCTGCCCCAGATCGGCATTGCGTTGTTATTGTCTGTAATCTTTACGAACGCCCGCCTCAAGATCAGGGCGGTGGGGGTCTGGCGGGCCTTGTTCTTCCTGCCGAACCTGTTGATGCCGGCCGCCGTGGCGGCCCTGTTCAACGCGTTGTTTGCCTACTATGGCCCTGTCAACCAATTTATGGTCCGGGCGGGGTTCTTGGGTGAGGCCATGCGCTTCCTTGAATCGGTGACGGTGACGCGCGGGCTGGTAATCTTCATCCAGTGGTGGACTTGGTTCGGTCAGACTATCATCGTTGTCATGGCGGGTATGACCTCGATCCCGGTCCAGTTGTACGAGGCGGCCATGGTGGACGGGGCCAGTGGCTGGCAGATGTTCAGGCGCATCACCCTGCCGCTGTTGAAGCCCATCCTGATCTATGTCTTCGTCACGTCGCTGGTGGGCGGGATGCAGATGTTTGACATCCCCTTCCTGTTGACGGATGGGCGCGGCTCGCCGCTCAGTTCGATCCAGACCAACAATATCCTGATGTATATGAAATTTGCAAGCAGCAAGGGGCACATCGGGGCGGCCTCTTCGGTGGGTGTGCTGATCTTCCTCATGACCAGCCTCAGTTCGCTGGGTATCTTCTACTTCCTGCGCGACCGCGATGTGGCCGTGAATAAGCCTGCCAGGAAGCCGTTCTTCAAACGGAACGTGGAAAGGGTCTGATCGCGATGACCTCCTATAAATTTGGCTCCTACGTCCTGCGCTTTCTCTCGTACGTCCTGTTGCTGTTCCTGCTGATCCTGATCCTCGTCCCGATCTGGATCCTGATCGTGAACTCCACCCGCTCGACCACCGAGATCCAGCAGGGCATCAGCCTGATCCCCAGCGTACACTTGGTGGAGAATTACCGCCTGTTGCTCAGCAAGGGACTCAACCTACAGCGCGGCTTCGCCAACAGCATCTTCCTGGCTGTGGCCTCGACGGCGATGACGGTGTATTTCTCGTTGCTGACCGCCTATGGCTTGGTTGTGTATGATTTCCCGGGCAGGAAACTGTTTTCGAACTTCATCATTGTGCTGGTGATGATCCCCATGCAGTTGTCCATCGTCGGTTTCTATCGTTTCATGTCCATGCTCGGGCTGACCGATAATTATGCCGCCCTGATCCTGCCGTTGATGGCCAATGCGGGCGCGGTCTTTTTCGGCAAGCAGTATCTCGAGTCGATGCTGGTGCAGGACCTGATCGATGCGGCCCGCATCGACGGCGCCAGTGAGTTGGGCATATTCCACATGATTATCATGCCGCTGGCGGTGCCGGGCGCGGCTACCATGGGCATCTTCGCCTTCGTGGCCTCCTGGAACAACTTCTTCAACGCCTTCATCATGATCACGTCCATCGAGAAATACACCCTGCCGATGCTGGTGCAGACCCTGCGCGGTGACGTGTACCGCACGGAATACGGCGCGATCTATCTTGGCCTGGCGGCTACCGTCGTGCCCATCATCATCATCTACGCCATCTTTTC